>JAIRLZ010000175.1 GCA_031259035.1 Treponema sp.
AAAATAGTACGTACTGCTTTACGCTCATTGGCGCGTAAGAAATATATCATCATCAATTTTTTCAAGAAACCATCCTTGCAATACGCTATGTGTATCTAGTTATGAAAAGATTAGTAAAAGAAATTTTTCTAAAGAAGAGGAAGAAAAGTATCATAAAATTGTATCCCATATTCCAATAGGTTCATCCTCAGAAGATAAAGTAATTATAGATATTGAGGGATATACTGTATTTTATCCAAATCATATATGTTCTTCTTTTTATAATTATTCAGAATTTGGAAAATGGTTAAAAACAGTTACTTTAGAAGATGGAAAATCTTTTATCTCGGAGATTTTATTAACTTTAATTTAAATATATAAAGAGGATAATGATGGTATTTATTTTAATAATGAGCCTTTCCCAAACCCGGTTGGTTTTGAGAAAGGCTTTGGAAAAAGCGGCTGAAAAACCCGCTTTTTCCCTTAAATCTAAGGTTGCTTTCCTAAAATTGAAGTTTTGGGAAAGGAGCTAATATAAAAAAAATTACCTAAAAATTCAATCAAAATAGGAATTGCTAGATATTCACCCAAAATTAGATATTAATCAAGTAATTAAAGATTTACATACTTATGGAAACCTCTGGAAAGTCCGGTTGAGTTTCCAGAGGTTCCTCGGAGAAAATTGCTAATTCTTTATTTGTAATGAATTACGCAAACACAATTTTCTCCACAGGGTAAGAAAACCTCTAAAAACTTCAGTTTTTAGAGGTTCCCTAATTAAACTGATTAGTAAAATAGTTGGTATATTTATAGATACGTATTTATAAAGGTAGGCAATCAATGATTATTGGCAATATAAATTATAAATTAAATATTCCGCTATTAGAATTAGATGATGATGGTGTCAATGTAATTATTGGGAAATCAGGATGTGGTGAATCTACATTGTTAAAAATATTAATCAGTGAGTATAAAACTAATCTCGATATCAAATCATCCTTTAGTTATATTTCCCAGCATAATAGTTTAATCCCACATTGGATAGTAGAGAAAAATTTATTATTTAAATCTAAATTGTCTTTTGATAAGGAGCCGCGCAAAATCCTGATACAGTTCCTTAATGGAAACGCTCTACCCTATGCCGCGCCACACAACGCCGTTGGGAGTGTCTTCCACTATAATGCCCTGCGCCTTCAAATCAGCGCGGATTTTATCGGCTTTCGCAAAATCTTTCGCTTTTTTCGCCGCCGTCCGCTCGGCGATGAGCCGTTCAATGTCCGAAGAGATTTCTTCCTTCTTTTTCACCGCGTCTTTCAGCTTCAACCCCAGCGCTTCGTCCATGGAAAAAGCCGCCGCAAGCGCTTCGGCTTCGGGAACGCTGTTGTCTTTGAGCAAACCCCAGAGTTCAGCCAGAGCGCGAGGCGTGGAAAGATCGTTCTCTATCGCGGCTTTGAAAGCGGCGAGGTACGCGACCGCCTTCCCGTCAGCAACGCGCTCTGGTATATGGGCGGCCTTATCCGCCAAAACCCTAATGCGGTCGGAGATCGATTTGCGGGCGTTTCTCGCGCCGTTCAGCGCCTCGTAAGAAAACTGCAACTGGGTGCGGTAATGCCCGCTTAAAAGAAAATAACGGTAATCAAGCGGATCATAGCCCGCGTCAATCAGCGTTTGCAGGGTAATGAAGCCGCCCGTCGACTTGCTCATCTTGCCGCGATCAAGCACGAGAAATTCGTTGTGAACCCAGAACTTCACCCACGGGCGCTTTCCAGTCGCGGCTTCGCTTTGGGCTATCTCGTTGGTATGGTGAATGCCGATGTGATCGATGCCGCCCGCGTGTATGTCGAACTGCTCGCCCAAGTGCTTGATGCTCATGGCTGAGCATTCAATGTGCCAACCCGGATACCCGCGCCCCCACGGACTGTCCCACACAAGCGCCTGATTCTCGAATTTGCTCTTGGTGAACCACAGTACAAAATCGTGAGGGTTGCGTTTGTTTTCGTCAACGCCCGTACGCGCGCCAGCTTTCTGCTCTTCAAGATGGAGACGCCCCATCTCTCCATACGAGGGAAATTTCGTGATGTCAAAATAGAGGTTGCCGCCCGCAAAATAGGTGAACCCATTCGCCTCAATACGCTTGATAAGCGCTATCATCTCTTCAATGTGTTCAGTCGCCTTGCATATCACATCAGGACGTCTGATGTTAAGCCGGTCAATATCGGCGAAAAACGCCGTAGTGTAGAATTCCGCGACTTCAAGCACACTTTTGCCCCGCTCACCCGCGCTCTTGACCATCTTGTCATCGCCTTCATCATTGTCGCCTGAAAGATGCCCTACATCCGTCACATTCATAACGTGTTTCACGTCATAGCCCGCATAGCGCAGGACGCGCGTCAAAATGTCATGCGTTACATAGGCGCGGAGGTTGCCGATATGCGCGTAGTTGTACACCGTGGGCCCGCATCCGTAAAAGCCAACCTTACCAGCCGTCACCGGCATAAACTCCTGTATTTCGCGTCCAAGCGTATTATATAAAAACATATGTGATATTTCCCCCATTCACATTATAACAAGATAGGAATATGATATATCGCTGTATGGATACTATAGAAGAATTTTTGAAAAATAGCAACATGCCTGCCAACGCCTCAATGACAGCCCGTCTGCATGAGCCGCTTGCAAAACACACCACCTTCAATGTAGGCGGCGCGGCGGCGTTGTGGGCGCGCCCGAATCAGAAGGACGGCGCGGACCTGATCGCCGCGATTTTTCAACGGGCGAGGCTTCAGGGGGTGCCGGTCCGCGTTTTGGGGCGGGGGGCGAACGTCGTTTTCAGTGACGATGGTTTTCCCGGCGTCGTCCTTGATACGGGCGGCTGGAGCGGAGTGGAAACCTTCGACCAAGAGAGCGGACGGATCGTGTTCCGCGCCGGCATGCGAATCGACCGCGCCGTCGAAACGCTTGCAAAGCATAGTTTCGGCGTACCGGACGAAGAAGCCTCTTGCGATGTGATGAGCGTCCTCCTTGACCTTGGCTATGGAGGGCTGGAATTCCTCGCCGGTATGCCCGGAACCATAGGCGGCGCGGTGTACATGAACGCCCGCTGCTATGAGCAATCCACCGCCGATAGGCTTGTATCGGCTGCCATTATTGACGAGCGCCTGCGCAGCGTGACCGTTCCATTCCGCGCCGCGGAATGGGGCTACAAGAAAAGCCCTTTCCAAAACAGGAACACGCTCATAACAGCCGCCGAATTTTCGCTGTACAAGAAGGAAAAAGGCGCTCTGCTGGCGGATATGGAAGCCCACCGCGCGGATCGTGCAAGAAAGGGACACTATCGCTTTCCGTCCGCCGGTTCCGTCTTCAAAAACAACCATGCGTTTGGTATGCCAACCGGCAAAATCATAGACGAACTTGGACTTCGCGGACTTTCCCACGGCGGCGCCATGGTGGCTCCCTTTCACGGAAACATCATTGTCAATGCCGGTGGCGCGACTGCGGCGGACATCCGTTTTCTCGTAGACGATATAGCCCAAAGGGTTAGAAAAAGCATGGGGTTTGAACTTGAGACGGAGATCGTATTTATATGAGAGAAACGCCTTGAACTGGAAGGAACCTCTAAAAATTCTCGACAGCGGGATCGCGTTTTTAGAGGTTCCCTGTATATAGTTCCATAAAAAAGAGCGTCCACGGCGCGGCGCCTCGCATCCATCTTTACACCTTGTGGCAACGCGCCAATCCGCCGGCGCCGGTTTCCCGCATGTCAGGGCGGTCGCGCAGGCAACGCTCCTCAGCCAGGGGGCAACGCTCGGCAAAGGCGCAGCCGGCGATCCGCGCCGTGGCGGTCTTCACCTCGCCAAGCGGCGCGGGACTTGCCGCCGCCGCCTCCGCGCCGTCAAATGGGCTCCGGCTTGCTGCGGAAAAGAGCAGCTTGGTGTAAGGGTGCGCCGCGTTGCGATAGAGGTTTTCCGCCGGCGCCTCCTCCATAAACTCGCCCCGGTACATGACGCCGATGCGGTCGCAGAAATATGACGCCACTTTAAGATCATGGGCAATAAACAGAAATGACAATGAACGCCGCGCCTTGATATCCAGCAGTAAATTCAGTATCTGCCCCTGAATGGAAACGTCAAGGGCGGAAACCACCTCGTCGCAGATGAGGAGTTCCGGCTCCATGAGGAGGCCGCGGGCGATGGAAATTCTCTGCCTCTGCCCCCCGGAGAATTCCGCCGGACGCCTTTCCAGGTCAGCCTCGGAAAGACCCACTTCCTCCAGAATGGCCGCCGCCTCACTACGCGCCCGCTTTTGCCCGGGCCAGCGCGACGAAAAGCGATAGCCCGAAACCAGCGCTTCATAAATCGTCATTCGCGGGTTAAGGGAACGCGCCGGATCCTGAAACACGTATTTCACCTTTTCCCGGTACTGTTTTAGCTCCCCTGATTTCAGATGCCGCACGTCAATGCTGTCGTTGAAAAAAATATCGCCCCCGTCGCTTTCATACATTCTGACCAGAAGCCGGGCGGTCGTGGTTTTGCCGCAGCCCGATTCGCCCACAAGCCCATAGCTTTCGTTTTTGCCGATGGAGAAGGACACGTCATGTACCGCATACACAAAGCGCCCGAATCTAGCGAAGAATCCGGCTTCCAGATTGAACCGCTTGCTCAAATTTGTAACGGTGATTACCGGCATCATTCACCCCCGTTGAGTACGCAACGCATTATGTGCGCGGAAGCGCCCGCGGCGTTTCCGGCGGCAAGCGGCCTTAGCGGCCTTAGTTCGGGAATGGCGGCGGCGCATTCGCTTCGCGCCCGGACGCAACGGGGGGCGAAGAGGCAGCCGGGTTCGGGATGCGCCGGATCCGTGACTTTTCCCGGAATGGGAATGAGCCGGTCCCGTGAATAGTGGCTGCCGAAACGGGGGCTTGCCGCGACAAGACTCTGGGTGTAGGGGTGGCGCGGCGAGGACGCGATAACCGCCGAATCCGCGTTTTCCATCACCATGCCCCCGTACATCACCATGATCCGGTCGGAAATGTCCGCGACAAGGTCAATGTCGTGGCTGATAAAGATGATCGAGATTCGCCGGCTCTTCCGCAGCGCTTTGAGCAGTTCCACGATCTGATTCTGTATCGTCACGTCCAGTGCCGTGGTCGGCTCGTCGGCGATGAGGAGTTCGCAGTTCTGCGCGAGCGCCAAGGCTATGCCGATGCGCTGGAGCTGCCCGCCGGAAAACTGGTGGGGGAAGTTCGCGAGCCGTTCCCGCCCGTTGGGAAGTCCGGTTTCGGCGAGCAGGCTCTCCGCTTTTGCCAGGGCTTCTTCTCGCTTGATGGCAGAATTGCTGTTGCGTAGCGTCTCGAAAAACACGCTTCCCATGTTTTGCAAGGGGTCGTAGGATCGCCCCGGCTCCTGAAAGATCATCCCTATCTTCCTCCCCCGGTATTCCCGCATCGCCGCAACGGGAAGTCCAAGCAACTCTTTCCCGTCGTATATGACCGAACCGGAGACGGACGCGCTTGGGGGCGACAAGCCCGCCAGCGCCTGGGTTGCGACGCTTTTGCCGGAACCGCTTTCTCCCACAATTCCCAGCGCGCTTCCTCTTTCAAGCGAAAAAGACACGCCTCGTACCGCCTGAATAAGAGAATAGGCGGCGCCGCGCAACACCTGAAACGAAACTCGTAGATCGCGCGCCTCAAGGAGGGGAGAAGTTTCATGCATGTCCGCCTCCATTATGTGAATCGGAGGCAATGCCTCCCGCGTCTGATCCGGGGGCGTTGCGGGGGACTCCTGTACACATACACTTTACAGTTTTGTTATATCCTCAATGGAAAGCCCGGTCCCCTGGGCTATTTGCTCAACCGGTATGTCTAATTTCTTGAGATTTCGGGCGATCTCCCGCTGCCCCTCCAGCCTGCCCTCCAGTCTGCCTTCCTCTCTGGCGTGATTGATTCCGCTGGTCCAGTCCGACAGAGCCATCTCCCGCATCTGGTATGCCCGGAGCGCTTCCTTGTCGCTTGAGACATACGCCAGCCTTTCATCGGCCTTCCGAATCGCCGTGTCCATCCTGATTACCTCCTCCAGTATTGTTTCCGGGGTGTCCTTGTCAAACCATGTTAACCAGCGGTGTAAAGGCACGTTCCGAATATCTTTCTCCGCAAGCCGCCGGAACTTTACCATGTCGATAAAGCGTATCTCCAGGGCATCGGTCAAAAGGAC
>JAIRLZ010000309.1 GCA_031259035.1 Treponema sp.
CACTTTTTTTGGTACAACCGGAAAACATCACGGTTAGAACCAAAAAAACCGTCAATCCAAGGAGCGTTTTCTTCTGTAACGCTTTCATATACTCCTCCTGAAAAAAAATGTGTACGTACACTCCAAGAGTGTACGTACACAGTAAACAACACTTTTTCCCTCTTGTCAAGCGTTTTTTTTATTTTTTTAAAATTTTTGGAAGCGACACGCTTGGCAGGCGCGACGACTTGAGAGGAAGATGAAGAAATAGTTATGGCGCAAAGGAACTGAGAAGCCGCGCCGGTTTAGAAATCATCTTGTGGGGTTTCCATGACATTTTCTTTAATATAGACATCCAGCGGCATTTCGATCTTGGACTCTATGTTCTGTTCCAACACGATGTAACGGTACAAGTTGATCACCGCCTGACGCCCTTGCTCTTCGGGCCTTTGGGAGATGATCGCGTCTATAAAGCCTTCTTTCAGCAACTGTTTGTTATTTGAGGTGAGATCGTAGCCTATGATAACGCGCTTTTCGCGCGCGCCGTCTTTCAGCGTCTGGGCGACGCGGTGCGCCAAACTGTTGGTGACAAAAAATCCGGTTAAACCGCGGTATCGCTCCAAAAGCGCCATTATTTCTTTTTCGGTCAATTCGCCTTCTTCCGAATATTCTTTCACCACAACCGGAATAGCGTGTTCTTCGGCGTATCGCAAAAAGCCGTCTCTGCGCCGGACGATGTGGTAATCCTCGCAATGGGCGTCAAGAACCGCCACCGGTTTTTCACGTTGGTTTCCGCTCTCAGACGCGGACGCGCTCGTGGACGCGCTTCGCCCAAAAAGGCTCATAAGCCTGCCCGCAAGATACCCGCCGCGAATGGGATCCTGGCTGATTGTACAAAGCGGCGTCAGTTCAGGAAAGTTCGAATCGAAGAAA
The DNA here is from genome assembly GCA_031259035.1 of Treponema sp. GTDB lineage: Bacteria > Spirochaetota > Spirochaetia > Treponematales > Breznakiellaceae > JAIRKH01. Next base: position 913 of record JAIRLZ010000309.1, read on the forward strand.
ATGTACGGCGTCTGTTTTTCCCGAATTTTGGGAATCAGCCGCTTAATTCGTATGTTGGGCGCAAGTATCACGCCGTCCGGCGCTTTCGCCAGCGCCGCTTCCACCTTGGCAAAGACTTCTTCCATATTATACCTATCGTACTCAATGATCTCCGTCTCGGCCCCCAAGAGGCTGACCTCGTCAGCGCCGGTTTTAAGCCCCGCAATCGCCTGCTCCCAGTATCCGGCGTCTTGATCCCGCCGAGGAATAAGGGCGCAAAAATGGTACGAACGGTTTCTTTTCAACCGCCGCGCTATGGGATTCGGGGTGAATTGGTATGTTTCAATGATTTCTTGTACCTTTGCCCGGGTCGCCGTTGACACTCGGCCCCTCTGATACAGCACTCTGTCTACGGTTCCGATAGACACGCCCGCAAGTTCGGCTATTTCCTTCACGGTCATCCATTCTCTCCAATATGGAAACTTTAAAACGCAACCGGGGGTTTTAGAGACGCCCGGCGTTGAATTATAGCAAAAAATGAGAGTTGAAGTCAATAGAATTGGCGGCGGGCGCCCCTTTAAGACATGGAACTCCGCGCCGCTTCCCGCGCCCGGCGGCATCCTTAAAAAAATATCGTCAAATCTATTGAATAATTTTTACTTTTCATATAGTATAATATAAGAGTGAATAAACTGCGGCTATAGCATTGACGGCAACCTTGGTGGCGCCTCGGCGGCAGATGTCGCTCCAATTTATGTTTAGAGAGGTGTGGAATGTTGGACATCGGACAAATCCATCGTAAGGAATATGCGTCAGATGCCGACCTGCCCGGTCAGATTGTCATTGCCCGCGCTCCGGGAAGGGTACATCTCTTGGGGGAACATGGCGAGCCAAAATTTTCTTCATGTCTCTCTTCGGCGATTGATAAATTTATATATGTAGCGGTTAGCCAGCGAAAAGACAATTCCCTGCGTTTCTTTACGGCGAATTCTGATGAACGCAAGCGATCCTCCATCACAAATCTGAAATACAAACGGGAAGACCGGTGGTCAAACTACATCAAGGCGGCGATTCAGGTGTTCGCGTCCCTTGGACGCCTCAGCAAAGGGCTTAATATCACCGTGTATGGGGGAGTCCCCCAGCAGATAGGACTTGCGTCTTCCACAGCGATGGAGACGGCGGCCGCTGTCGCGCTCCGCGCTTTTTTCAAGGTAAATATAACGGATCGGGATCTCATCATGCGGCTTATCAAGGAGCGGGAGGCTTTTTTTGGAAAACCGGTTTCTTTCGCCGATTACGCCGTGATCCTCAACGCCAAAGCGGAGGGCTTCATCATCGTTGATGAGCATAAAAGGGAAACAAGAATAGTTCCCGTAGATTTCGCGGGCTATAAGATGCTGATAACAGATTCGCGGGTGCCTCGTTTTAACATTGAACAGGAATTGAGGCAGAGGCGGCACGACGTACGCAAGGGTTTTGAGAGTCTTTTTCCCCAGAAAGAATTGCGGGAGATAAACGATAAAATGTTCGCGGCTGTCAATCTTACGGAACTGCTGGGCGGCCTGCCTGAAACGCTCAGGAGGAGGGCGCTGTTTGTCATTCAGGAAATGCGGCGCATAACCGAAACTGAAGACGCTCTGCGAAAAAAAGATTTCCAACTCTTTTCCAGAATCATTTTCCATTCGCACGAGGGCTTGCGCGATCTCTACGAGGCGTCCTGCCCGGAAACAGACTGGCTTGTAAAGCGCGGGCAGGAAACGGAAGGCGTTTCCGGCTCCAGAATGACGGGACTCGGATTCGGCGGCTGCACATACGCGGTCATCAAAGAAGAATCTATACCGGAATATAAAAAACGTCTTGAAGATTATGAGAGGATATTCGGTTTTCATCCGATAATATATGAAGTAGTACCTGCGCAAGGAGCGTGTTTGGTTTCCGTATGAATATATTGATGACTAATGACGACGGCATAGATTTTGAATGGTTCATGTGGTTTGTCAGAGCTATGCGGGAAATGGGAAAGACAAGGGGACACACCATCTATGTTGTCGCGCCCGAAGGCGAGCGTTCCGGTTTTTCTCATTACATCACCTTTATAGCAGGGCCAATATGGCTGAAAGAACGGGAAAAAAACATGTGGGCTTGTTCCGGTACGCCTGCGGATTGCGTCCTGATGCCGTCTATGGGAGCGCTTCCCTTTACGGTTGATCTTGTGGTGTCCGGCATTAACCGCGGGGCGAATCTCGGCACGGATCTCGTGTATTCGGGAACCGCGGCGGCGGCGCGTCAGGCGAGCCTGCACCACATTCCGGCGGTGGCGTACTCGCTTGCCGGCGGGACAAAGCCGCTGTATTGGGAAAAAGCGGTGGCGTACGCGGTTGAGCATGTGGAGGAATTCGCGGCGCTGTGGCGGGAAGATATTTTTATCAATGTGAACCTCCCGAATTCCCCTTCCGGGGCGGCAGGGTCAAAGATTACTTTTCCATCGCGGCGGATATACGAGTCGGATAAAATTGAAGTGTTTGACGCGCCGGATCGCAAACGGTATTGCTTTATGAACGCCGGAGTGGTGAAAACCGCCCCCGAGTCGGGTTCCGATTATGAGGCGGTGTCGTTAAATTTGGCGTCAGTGACGCCTGTGTTCATTCACCCTGTTGCGGCTGGCGATATGTGCGCCGGAGCGCCGAAACATGCGGGCGTGGGATTCCGCCCAGGGAATTAAAACAGAAGAAAAGAGGCTTTGTCGATAGTGGAAGAAATTGCGGGAGCTGTGTCAACATCTCAAGAAGGAGTCGCTCTTTTTCAAAAAGGCGATTGGAAAAACGCCCTTCAGTTTTTTTTAGAAGTGCGGACAGAAGATGCCAATGAAATGCTCGAATTAGCCTATTATATGGGACTTTGTTATGCGAAACTCAAGCATTTTGAGGAAGCCCAGCCCCATCTTGAGAAGTACATCCGCGAGGCTCGAAACAATGTGAGGGTGTATCAATGCCGTATGACGCTGGCATATGCATATATAATGACTAAAAAAGCGAGGAAGGCTGAATACGAGCTTACCGTGCTGGTTAACACAGGCTTTGAGTCCGCGCAACTGTACGCGACGATGGCATACGCCGCATGGTCGCGGCAGTCCTATGCCGATGCCATAGAATGGTATGAGCGGGCGCTGAGCGTTGATTCCGACAACCTCACGGCGTTGAATGGACTCGGCTTCATACTCGCCGACACCGGCAAGGATATAAAGAAAGGGCTTCGCTTCTGCAAGCGCGCGGTTGAAAAGCAACCGGACAGCCCCGTATACCTTGATTCTTTGGGATGGGCGTATTACAAAGATGGAAAAAGAATGGAGGCGATGAAATTCCTCCTAAAAGCGCGGGACAAGGATCCTGATAACACGTTTATTCGAGAACATCTCAAAATGGTTGAAATGGCGAGATGAAGCGCATGAGACGACTCCAGTCATACGGATATTTTTCCCTGTTCATGGCGTTTTTTGTATGCGCGGCGCTTCCCGTGTTTGCCCAGCAATCCGATTTCACTGCCGGCAACGCGGATATTGACGCCCGCTATGCGCGGGAAGAGTTCAGAATAGGGGTGCAGGCGTACAACAGATTCGCGTTCAACGAGGCGATTCTTTCCTTTGAACGCGCCCTGTCTTTTAGGCCGGGCGAACCTCTGTTGCTTGACTGGCTGGGACGCGCCTATTACCGGTCAGGGTTTGAAGAGGCGGCGATTAGGCAGTGGGCGGCCGCGTCCGGCAGTTACGATCCCATGTCTACGGAAGCGTTGCTCTTAAACAGCCGCATTGAGACCATACGGAACAGACGCAACCTTCTGCCCATCGCGGACGACAACATCCGGTACGTTGAATCGGGCAGGTATCCAGGCGCCGTGGACAAGCAGACTTTGTACCGCCAGCCCACCGCAACGCTGCCTCTTGATGATGGCTCTGTGTGGGTGGTCGCGTACGGCAGCAACGAGCTTGTTCGCATTGACTCAAACGGCATTGTCAGGCAACGGCAGCGGGGACCTATAAACGGCTTTGATCGCCCATATGATCTGGCGCGCGGGTATGATGGGAGGCTTTATGTCTCGGAATACCGGGGCAACCGGGTGAGCGTCCTCAACAGCAACGGAGACTGGCAGTCCTACATCGGGTCCAAAGGACGGGGAGACGGCATGTTCGTGGGGCCTCAAAATCTCGCCGTTGATGAATCCGGCTACCTCTACGTGGTTGATTATGGAAATCAGCGGGTTTCCAAGTTCGATCCTGACGGCGTGTTTATCCTCTCTTTTGGGAAAAAAACTGTTTCCGCCGGTGGGGAACCCTTCGGCGGCTTGCTTTCGCCCACGGGAATCGCCGCAAAAAACGGCAGGGTCTATGTCGCTGACAATACTTCCAATCAAATTTACCTCTTCGATCCCAATGGCGCGTATCTTGGCGTTTTGGTAGCCGCCGGTCTTATGGGGCCGGAAAGCCTCCGCTTCCTTTCGGACGGGCGGCTCCTCGTAGCCGATAAAAACCGCGTGATCATGATTGACGTCGATTCCGCCGTTATCAGGGAACTCGGCGCCCCGGGCAACGACAAGG
>JAIRLZ010000196.1 GCA_031259035.1 Treponema sp.
ATGTATAGAGGATCACACGATGCACGAGGAGGTCTTCGCCATAGATGAGGAGGCGGCTTTCGCGGTTGAAAGCGCGAAAGTCGAAGGCAGGCGCGTCATTGCCGTTGGGACGACCAGCGTCCGCGCCCTTGAATCGGCGTGGAAGGGCGGACGCCTTGCGCGGGGAGAAGGGGAGGCGTCAATTTTTATATATCCTGGGTATGAATTCAAGGTGGCGGAGGGGATTTTCACCAATTTTCATACGCCGAAGTCCTCGCTGCTCATGCTGGTTTCAGCGTTTGCGGGGAGGGACTTTATTCTGGAGAGTTATTGCGAGGCGATCCGGCATGAATTTCGTTTTTTCAGCTACGGGGACGCCATGCTCATCCTGTAGGAGACTGTTATGGCTGTTTTCCACGTTTCTGGCGGCGTCATCCTTCTTGATGTGAAAGCCGCGCCGGGCGCTTCAAAGACAGAGATCGCAGGCGTTCAAGAGAACCGCCTGCGCATAAAAATAGCCGCCGCGCCCGAAAACGGCAAAGCCAACGCGGAACTTTGCGCCTTTCTTGCGAAATCGCTTTCCTGCGCCAAAAAGGACGTCGTGTTAAAAACCGGCGAAAAATCTCGCCTTAAAACGCTCATACTGCCGCTTGAGGCCGAGCGAAAGCTGGAAGCGCTCACGGCAAGCCTCATGGCAGCCGCCACGACCTAAAGGCGCCGGCGGCCGCGCGGCTTACACCACCGCAATGTTCGCGGAAACTGGTTTCGCCGCGCCTTTCTCAACCGAAACGGCGAGCGGAGCGGCGTCGGCGGCAATCACCGTGTAGGAACCGGGAAGCAGTACGCTTTCGCCCGTCTCGTTGACGCTTTCAAACGCCGAGGAGTCAAGCGTGAACTCAACCCGTGTCTGTCGCCCCGCCGGAATTGACGCCCGTTTGAAGGCGCGGAGGCTTGAAGCGGGATCGCCCTCAGTTCTGTCGTCCCTGACAATATATATCTGCACAACTTCGTCGCCGTCCCGCGATCCGGTGTTGGCGACAGTCACCGCAACCTTGACCGAACCGCCTTTGGAAAGGGTTTTCTCAGACAGAGCGATATCTGAAAAGGCGAACGTCGTGTAGGAAAGTCCGAAACCAAAGGGAAACAGGGGCTTTCCGGTCATGTAGCGGTAGGTGCGTCCCTTCATGGCGTAATCTTCATATGGCGGAAGCTGGGACGTGGACGCCGGAAATGTTATCGGCAGCTTGCCGGATGGCGTCGTATCGCCGAAAATGATGTCCGCAACCGCGGCGCCGCCCTTTTCGCCTGGATACCATGCGAAAAGAACCGCGTCCGCAATGTCTTCCGGTATGGCGATAGCGCTGCCGCCGGTTAATACCAGCACGATTGGCTTGCCCCGGTTTTTAAGCGCCCTCAGATACGCGAGTTGGTGATCCGGCAACTCAATGGCGCTACGGTCGCCTTTGCTATCGGAGGCGATGACGTCTCCTTCCTCGCCTTCCATCGCGTTGTCAAGCCCGAACGCCGCAATCACCACATCGGCGCCTTCCGCCATGCCGACCGTCCAGCCCATGTTGTGGTTTTGATCATACATCATGCACGCCTGATGGTAGTCCATGGTTATGTCGAACCTGCCGCGTATTTTTTCGGCGAGACCTTCCAGAATGGTGACGAGATGGGAACTCAAACCGTGGTAGTTCGCTATAAGCGCGTGGATGTCCGTCGCCGCCGGTCCCATCACCAGTATTTTCTTGATGGAGCCGTCGTCTTTGAGCGGAAGCAGGCTGTTGTCGTTTTTAAGCAGTACGATGGAGCGTTTGGCCGCTTCAAGGGCGAGTTTCTGATGTTTTTCGCAGTTGATGATCGCGCCGTCCAGCGCCGCGTATGGATCGTTTTCCGGCTCGTCGAACATGCCGAGTTTGAAACGAGTGCGCAGGACGCGCTCAAGCGCGGTGTTGATCTGTTCTTCGGTCGTCAAGCCCTTCTGGTACGACACAACGAGGTCGGGATAGGTGCAGCCGCAATTCAGGTCGCAACCCGCCTTGAGCGCCAGCGCGGCGGATTCTTCAGGCGTCTTGGTTATTTTGTGGTGTTCATGGAAATCGCGGATTGCCCAGCAATCTGACACCACATGCCCCTTGAAGCGCCATGCGTCGCGCAAAATTTCTTGTAACAGGAAGAAGCTGCCGCAGCATGGCTCTCCAAGCGTCCTGTTATACGCGCCCATAACGGATTCAACGCCATTTTCCACAAGAAGTTTGAACGCGGGGAGGTAGGTTTCAAACAGGTCTTTCCGTGAGACCTCGGCGTTGAATTCGTGCCGGAGCTTTTCCGGCCCCGAATGCGCCGCGAAGTGCTTGGCGCACGCCGCGACTTTCAGATGTTCGCTGTCATCGCCCTGCAAGCCCTTCATGAAGGCAAGCCCGATTCTGCCGGTGAGGTAGGGGTCTTCGCCATAGGTTTCCTGTCCCCGCCCCCAACGCGGATCCCGGAAAATGTTGATATTCGGCGTCCAGAAGGTCAGCCCCCAGTACTGCCCCCGGTTGTTCCGCTTGACGGCTTCGTTGTACTTTGCGCGGGCTTCATCGGAAATGGCGTCCGCAACCTGCCGGACGAACTCCTCGTCAAAGGTCGCCGCCAGCGCAATCGCCTGCGGAAACACCGTCGCAATGCCGGAACGGGCCACGCCGTGCAGACACTCGTTCCACCAATTATATTCCGGTATTCCAAGCCGCGGAACAGCCGGACTTTCATACAGAAGCTGGGACACTTTTTCTTCCAACGTCATGGTGGAGATAAGGTCTTTGATTTTCGCTTCCCGTTGATCTATTGTCATACCATCTCCCTGCTATTTCGCTCTGCTCAATGTCACCGCGGCCGTCACCACAATGTCGTCGACGGACGCGCCGCGTGAAAGGTCGCTTATGGGTTTGCGGAACCCTTGCAGGAAAGGGCCAAAGGCTTCGGCTTTGCCAAGACGCTGCACGAGTTTGTACCCGATGTTTCCGGACGCGAGATTCGGGAATACCAGCGTGTTCACCGCGCCTTTGATGGGGCTGCCCGGGGCTTTTTTGTCCGTAACGGAGGGAACAAGCGCGGCGTCCACCTGGAGTTCGCCGTCAAACAGGAAGTCCGGGCGGCGGGACTTGAGGATTTCAACCGCTCTCCGCACTTTGCCGACATCATCAAATTTTGCGTCCGCCGATCCTTTGGTGGAAAAGGAAAGCAAGGCGACAACCGGCTCAACGCCCAGAAATTCACGGCAGGACTGGGCTGCGCTTATGGCGATATCAGCAAGCTGCTCCTCAGTGGGGTCCGGAATGACCGCGCAGTCGGAAAAAATAAGCGCCCCGTCAACGCCCCATGAGGGATCGCCGGTCTGCATGACGAAACAGGATGACGCGGTTTTAGAAAACGCGCCCACGGTGTCGAGGCCGGCTTTTATCATGACGCCGGTGGTGTTTTCTGCGCCCGCAATCATGGCGTCCGCGTCTCCCGCGTGAACCATCATGCCGCCCCAGTGGAGCGGCTCCAGAATTTCCGCTCTCGCCGATTCCAGCGTGGCCGGTTTCGGCGCGGGCTTGCCAGCTTTGAGCTTGGCTTGGTCTTTCTCGCGCTTCATTTCGTAGTAGGTCTGCGCGTACGCCTCAAGGCAGGGCGAGGACGCCGGATCAACGATGGTTATTCCATCCAACGAGACGCCTTCTTGCGCGGCGGCGGCCTTGACATCC
>JAIRLZ010000310.1 GCA_031259035.1 Treponema sp.
AAGCCCGCAGGCCAAGGGGTGTATCGAGCGCCTGTGGGAAACCTTGCATAGCCGCCTGACTGTCTGGTTCGCCCTGAACGGCATTACTAACATGGAGCAGGCTCTCCTCCGCCCTGCCGCGTTTCATCAGGGAATTCAACCGTCAGTTTCACCGGCAGCCGTCTTGCAGGGATAAAACCGCCTTTGCGCCTGTTCCCGCGAACTTCGACCTTGACACCCTGCTCGCCGCCAAATACGATCGCAAGACGGACAATTGCGGCTGCTTCTCGTTTCACAATTACACTTTTCAGATTGACAGTCCAAATCCGCCTGTGAAGAAAAACATCGTATTTTTGTTCAGCGAAAAGATAGGTTTCAAAGCGTATTACGACAAAAAGTATTACGGCGTTAAATTTCCCGGGTTCTTGAATAAAGGCAAAAACTCGGCATATGCCGCAGGTTACAAAACGGCTCATTCACGATTCTTTCTTCGCCAACGTCAAAGCCCCGGAACTTACCGCCAGGGGGGAGAGAACGTTTCCCCTGTCAATTAAACCCTTTAAGGGGTGAACGATTCGCTAGTTATTGACGCGCTGTTTTTCAAAAAAAGTCTTGACAAATAAAAATTTCGCCCGTTTAGCCGCAAGCGAGCCTCTCTTCCCTTTCTGTCCGCGCATGACCCGCAAACAGCAATTTTTAACCACTAACGGACACGAACATTGTTTTGGCGGCTTCTATGTTACATGGCGAATTGCGCGGTATTGTGGAAATCTTTCAACTGCGCTTCAATTTCATATGTGCCATCGTTTTCATCACCTGTCGCCCCAAAGCATCCCCGCCGCAAATATCCCCCACGAGGCCAGAACCGCCGCCGCAAGCATAAGCATGCCGGACGCTGTTGTCTTGTGAGCCGCGGCCGGCGGCTCGCCGCTCGCGCCTGTTTCAGATAAATCAAAGAGGATGGCGTCAATATCCGCGACAAGGCTTTTGGGCGATATGCGGCGCTTTTGTCCGGCAAGCGCCGCAAATATGCGGAGCGATTCGCCCAAAAGCCCTCCAAAAGCGCCAGGAAGGCGCAGGTCTTGCCGGACGCCCGCCTTCGACAGCATGATGAGTCCTTCCAGCGTTACGGCGCGGCGTATCCCGGCCAATAAAGCGCCTTCCGTTATCCTGAACGCGCCGAAAGACGCCAGCACCCGTCCGTATGGCGTGAGCAGATTGAACAGTACGACGCCGGCGATCACCAGAAAAGTCGCGGACATGTTGTTTTTCTTGCCGAGCGTCGCCGCAAAAAACCAAAACAAGAGAAATTGGGCGATTCTGCCAAAGGTGTTTGGATTGAAAAGCAGGGACGGCATGGCGAGCAATCCGGCTATACAGAGCGCCTGGCTGCCGCACCGGCGCGCTATTATTCCGCTCACGTCATGCCCGCCCTTCGATCCCGCACTGTCTGGAGATACGCCTGCAAATCGTCTTTCCGCTCTTCGGCGACAAGGGTTTTCAACGTGTCAAGACTATCCTCGAATTGCGCGATTCGTCGCAGCAGTTCGCGCTTGTTTTCAAGGAAAAGCTCGGTCCACTGCGGGACGTTGAGCATGGCGATGCGGGTGAGGTCTTCAAAACTGCCGCCCCCGAAACGGGTGATGTTCCTGTCCGGCTCGCAGTCAATGAGAGCCGCCGCGATGACGTGGCAAAGTTGGCTCGTAAAGGCGATTTTCCGGTCGTGATCTTCAGCGGTGGTCTCGGTTATGCGGCTAAATCCCATGCGGTAGATGACGTTTTTAATGAACTCGACGCTTTCGGCTTTGTTGCGTTTAAGCGGGGTGAGAATGTAGTTTTTTCCCGTGAAGACGCAACGCCTCGCCTGCGCAAAGCCGCCTTTTTCGCTTCCCGCCATAGGATGACCAGGAATAAAGTCAAGATCGGGACGCAGTTTTTCTTCCATAGCCGCAACAATGGGAGTTTTCACGCCAGCAATGTCGGTGAGGAGCGCTCCCGCGCTAAAGAAGGGCATCCATGCGTCCAAAAACGCGAGCATGGTCAAAGGATTGAGGCACAGGTACACAACGTCGCACATGGGAAGCATTTTTCGCGGATCGAGAAATCCCTCGTCAATGACCCCCTCTTTTGTCGCCGTCTCAATCACGGCGGAGTCAACGTCACAGGCAAGTACGCGCCGCGTTTTGCCGCGCAGCGCCAAGGCGATGGCACCTCCCATGAGCCCTAAGCCGGCAATGCCGAACGTACAGTCTTCGATTTTCTTCATTATCATTAATACGCCTTTTGGATAAACGCGGCGTTGGCGGTGCGCGTCGCCAGCCTCCACCTACGCCAGCCGTTTTCCTTCCAGTTCCATGTATTTTTCCAGCGTCTTCATCAATTCGGCGAAGGCGGCGGGCGTTATGGACTGCTCGCCGTCGCACAGGGCTTTTTCCGGGTTGTCGTGAACCTCCACGATAAGGCCATCCGCGCCAGCCGCAACCGCGGCTTTTGAGAGCGCCGGCGCCATCCACGAGAGTCCCGCGGCATGGCTCGGATCAACGATAACCGGCAGATGGCTCTGTTTTTTCAAAGCCGGAATCGCGCTTATGTCGAGCGTGTTTCTGGTGTAGGTTTCAAAGGTGCGGATGCCCCGCTCGCAGAGGATGACGTCGTTGTTGCCGCCCGCCATGATGTACTCCGCCGCCATAAGCAGTTCGGTGAGAGTCGCCGCATAACCGCGCTTCAGGAGGATGGGTTTTTTGCAACGTCCAAGTTCTTTAAGCATGGAAAAATTCTGCATGTTGCGCGCGCCGACTTGAATAATGTCAACGTCATTGAACAGATCGAATCGCTGCATATCCATCAACTCTGTAACAATGGGCAAACCGGTCGCTTTCTTTGCCTCAAGAAGCAGTTCAAGTCCGTTCGCCCCCAAACCCTGGAAGCTGTACGGGCTGGTGCGGGGCTTGAACGCGCCGCCGCGCAGAAAGCCCGCTCCCGCTCGCTTTACCGCTTGGGCGATTGAAACGATCTGCTCATGGGTTTCCACGGAACAGGGCCCGGCGATAACGCCGAAAAAACCGCCTCCGATACGGCGAGCCGTACCATCGCCTCCCGCTATGCTGATGCTTGTGTCGTCCGGTCGCATCTTCCGGTTCGCCCGCTTGTACGGCTCCTGCACCCTGATAACTTTTTCCACCAGGTGATGCGCTGAAAGCGCCTCAGCGTCAATGGCCGCAGTGTCGCCCACAAGACCGAGTACGGTCTGGGACACGCCCTGCGAGACATGCACCTGAACGCCTTGTTTCTCCAAATCCGCCGCAAACAAACGGATTTTCTCTTCAGGAGCGCCTTGTTTTATCGCTATAATCATAATTTCTCCTTTTTACGCAACATTTGCGTTGCGGAAAGCAATGATGCGAAAGACAGCAGTATAGAAAAAAAACGTATATACCCCGGACTGACTACAAGCATGTTGTACGCGCCGTGTATCGCGGTCGCCGATAAAAACCGCCATATCGCAAGTCGCGGATTGGTTTTAAGCGCCGCCGCCGCCGTTCCGTCACGCGCTCCGCAAGCTCCATGCAGAGGCGCGGCGGTAACCGCCCGTAGAACCGCTATCCTCATATCGGAAGCGCCGTAGGACGCGCTCTCGATCATGGCAAAACCCAAGCCGGCGATAAGACCGGCGGCTGTTCCATAGGTGAACCTATCGCCGTCTTTTTCCTCCCATTTCAACAATGCGCCGCTGATTTTGAGGATAAGCGACACAATGAGCAGTTTGCTTCCTTCTTCAACGAGCGCGACGCGGATAAAGACATTGAAAAGAATATCTTTTATGACAACGCCGGTTGCGGGAGGTATAAAATACTGCGCGACTGCGGCCAGCGGCAGAGAAAGGACGCCCCCTAAAAGACAGAGCAAAAACCAAGACGCCGGCGCCAGAAATTGACGGCGCCGAAACCAGAGAAAAGCCGCGATAGCAGGCAACGCGGATATGAATATCAGCAAAAACAACACACCCATCGAAATAAACCGGGATCAATTGCGCCTATTGCATCACATTTTTGAAACAGCTAAAGCTGCCCATAAATCGTGGTTTTCATGGCTTTTTCAACGAAAAACCATGAAAACCTACAAGCGCGACAGGCCGCTAGTCATACTATATCTATTTTGTTATGATACGTCTATGGGGAAAAAAATAATACTCCTTGTAGGACCGAAACATTCAGGAAAAACAAGCGCGGCGCGGGTGTTGGCGGAATTCTTGCATTGCCGTTGCGTTGATCTTGACGCTCTCATCGAAACAAGAACCGGCAAGAAGCCGCGCGCGCTTTATCGGGAGGGCGTCGATGCGTTCAGACGCGCTGAGGCTGAAGCATTGACTGATGTTGCGGCATCAGCCGAGTGGGAATCGCTCGCAACGGATCGCGGCGTATCAACATCCCGCATCGCAGGCGGCGGCGGCGAAGGCGTCCGCTATGCCGTCGTCTCGACTGGCGGCGGCATCATAGACAACGGGGAGGCTGTTTCCGTTATCAAAGCGTTAATATCACGAAACAATGCGAAGCGATTCGTTGTGTTGGCGTTTCTTGAAGTTTCGGCGAAGACCGCGTGGAACCGCATCTGCCTGAGCGTCAAAGCGGGTGGAGAACTGCCTCCCTTCCTCCAGACAGAGACGCCGGAAGAGACGCACCGGCTTTTGCATGAGCGGAGAAATCGCGCTTATAAAGAACTTGCCACTTTCACGGTCATAGCTGAATGCAAAACAGAGGAAGCCATAGCCGGAGAAATCTTGCAAAGGGGGTGTTTTTGCAGATAAAACTCAAAATATATGACATACTATTAATCGTTGCGGTCATTATTTTCGCATCAGCAACTATTTTTATAAAATTTGGCGGCGCGACGGTCTATCAGGAAATAACGCTTCCGGCGCGTGACACGCTTGTTGCAGCTCATTTCTGGCAAGATGGCGCGATGAAAAGCGCCTTGTATACGTTTGCCGAAGACTTTCAAAAACAGAATCCCGATGTTTTTATTGAATTCCGTGATTATTCCTATGCCGCTATGCAGGAGATGCTGCTTGTTCCCCTGCCTGAAGATATCTCTGATAAAAAATTAAAAGATTTCGCGTCTTCCGATATTTTTGTGTTTGATCCCCGCTGGCTCTCTGAAATGATCCGCAATGACACGCTTGAACCGCTCCCGGATTACATACAGAAAACCGAGGGCGAGCCGGCCGAAGAATGGGCTGTTCCGCTTACCACCAGCATCGATCTTCTCTTTTACAACATTGACGTTTTAAAAGCCGTGGGTTTTGAACGTCCGCCGAAAAACTGGACGGAATTTGAAAAGTACGCAAAGGTTTTAAGCAGCCCGGGACGCTACGGCTGGACGTTTTCTTTAGTCTCTGACGGCTATCCTGAAATATACCCGTGGATATGGGCGGCGGGAGCCGCTATGCTGGAGAAATCCGGCGGCGAGGCGAATCCCGCCGGGATACGCCCGGTGTTCAACAATCCAGCCATTGTAAAGACGCTTGGCTTTATCAATTCTCTTAAAAACGCGGGCGTTATTGCGCCCAATGTATCTACAAAGACAAAAACTCAGAAATTCAATGAATTTATCAGCGGCAAAGCGGGCATGATGGTCGCTTCTGTAGAAGACATTGAGGCTGTCCGCCGGAAGATGGGCGACACCAGCTTCGGCGTGACTACCATTTCTCATCCGGATGATTTTGCGGGCAGCCGCCCTGTTTTCGGTGTGAGAAACGCCTATGCGGGCATTAGAAAGGATAGCAAGCGTAAAGAGCAAGCGTGGGCGTTTATTTCTTATCTTGCCGGACACAGCCCCCTGCTTGCCAACGCCATTCATGCCCTGCCTGGAAATGGAAACACGCCGGTTTCTTCCAATGATGATCACCTTTATAAAAAAGTCTATGATATGTACGAAAGCAGCGAGCAGATGCGGGAGTTTATCGGCGTTCCAGACGTTCTTATGCTTGACGCCATTGTACTGGACGCGCTTGACGCGCTGTTTGAACATGGGCAGATTCCTGATGAAACGGCGCGTGCTATTCAGGGACGCTGGGAAGAGGTGTTGGGAATTTCTAAAAATTGAGGTTTTTTCAAAACCAACCGGCGAAGCGCGTGCGGCGCTCCGGCGATTTAGCGCATGGCGCCCCTGCGCGGATTATGCTTATAGGTAGAGTATCCTAAAAGAGGGCGCCCTTCTTTTCTGTATGGGGTGAAAAGCGCCCGTGTATTCACTGCCGGAAGGCGATCCACAAAGTATGATGGGTTCTCAAACGAAACCGTAATTGATGTAAAAGAATGCCATATCAAAAGCTTTCCAGTGGTTGAACAGTTTTTTGGAAAAACAACAAGCCCTTCGAAACGCGCGCCTTATCCGATGCCCTAGCAGCCTGTTGCGCTTGTAGGTTTTTATGGTTTTTTCGTTGAAAAGAACCATAAAAACCCCGATAAAGGGGCTGCTTTGGCAGTTTGCAAGATAAAAGATCGCCTGAAAAGGCGATCTTTGGAGGTTTTATGCGCGAAGCGCAACAAACTGCTAGCCGGCAATTGTTTCCTTCTATCCCTACCGTGTGATCTTTTCCCACTTCGTGGCTGCCTTCCCTAAATGCCGAAAGAAAGCTGTCCCAATCACCTGTCGCTATCCGGTCATACCTTATCCCCAGCCCTTTTATCCTCTTCCCCAGCTTTTGCGCCGTTTTTAAATCCCGTTTCCCCCATACAGCGAACCTCCGGTTCGACGCC
>JAIRLZ010000079.1 GCA_031259035.1 Treponema sp.
CCAAGGGGCGGGGTATTTACTCCAAGGGAATAAATTTTAGGCGCATTGCATATAACGCCGCGTTTTCTCCATTGCGTCCCCTCCTGCGACGCAACGGAGAAATGTTTACACATCTTCAAACCTGACGCCCTCGCCCGCCGGAATGAACGTCTTGGCGCGGCGTCCTACAATTTTTTCTTCCCACGAGGGCGGCAGACCGGGACGCAGCGCTTTTTCCGAACGGAGGCAGGCGATCATGTCTCTGGCAATAATTTCTCCTTCCCGTATGTCACAAAGCGCGTGGATGGAGCGGTTGGTGCGCGTGTAATTGGCTTCTTCCGAAAAGGCGAGTCGCTTTACACCGTCTCCCAGAATCGCTTCCACCAGTTCTTCGCCCCTTTCGCACTTGATTTCTTCAAGCGCGGATCGGGTTCCCCGCGCGGCCGCCGCGCCCTCGGTCTCCCGTATGGCTTTTACCATGACGGCGAAATTTTTTGGCTCAAGGGCGATGGGATCGTCAAGGCCGGCATCCTTCCGCGACAGGCAGAAATGCTTTTCAACGGCAACGGCGCCCAGGGCGGCGGCAAGACTCGGTACGAGTTCCGCATCCATGCTATGATCGCTCACGCCGGTCGGTACGCCAAACACCGCGGAAAGACTGCGCAACACGCGAAGATTGTACTCACGCGGCGGCGCCGGGTAGGCGGTAACACAATGCAACAGGCAGACCATGATGTTTGAGAGCGTGGACAAGGCTTCTTCTATATCGGACAATTTCGATACGCCCGATGAAAGGAAGACAGGCAGGTTGTATGGCGCTATTTCCCGCAAGAGGGCGGTGTAATTGATCTCTGGAGACGCGATTTTCAACGCGGCTGGATTTAAGGCGCGTACATCACGGGCGCTCTGTATGCCGAAGGGGGTGCAAAGAAACAAAAGCCCTTTTTTTTCGACCATTTCTTTCATATCCGCAAAAAAATCAACCGGCGCTTCCAGGCGCTTGAAGCGGTCGTAGAGCGGCGTCCTCCCCCCAGGAAGCGGCACGTCGCCAGTATTGGGATGGAGTATCTCATCGGCGTACACCATTTGAAATTTAATGCAGTCCGCGCCCGCTTCGGCAGCGGCCTCTATGAGTTCCGCCGCCTTTGTCCGGTCCGCGCCATGTCCGGTGCCTAGCTCCGCTATGACAAGCGCGTGGCAGGCGCCCCAGATTTTATCGCCCACATGAAATTCTGTTTGTTGTTTCATGGCGCTATAATAGCATATTTTCATTCATTAGCGCAGGCGCCGGCGATGACTGGCTTCAAACGTCATCTCAAATTTTTCAAATTCTTATAGACATCTTTATAGTCTCATAGTATACTGTACCTGAAGTATGGAGGTGTTGCTATGACTCAAAAGGGATTTTTTGAACAACGCAGGCTAGGCGTGGTCATTCCAGTGGGAGCCTTGCGCGGAGAAAAGAGCGTCGGCGTGGGCGAATTTTCTGATCTGGCTGAATTTACGAAACTCGCAGTCAAAATGGGCATAGGGCTTATCCAGATCTTGCCGGTGAATGACACAGGTTATGGAAGCTCTCCTTACAGCGCCCTTTCGGCGTTCGCTTTGCATCCACTGTATTTGAGAATAGCGGATCTGCCGGAATCCGGCGGCTTCGCTTCGAGACTCGACGCTTTGGCACGACAATTCGACAAAAACGCGCGTTTTTCATATTACGCTCTGCTGAAAGCTAAATTGGAACTGCTCAGAGACATATACGCCGCGCATGAACAAGCTATTGCGGCGCGGGCTTCGCTCTCAACATGGATAGAAGAAAATCCGTGGGTCAAGCCGTACGCCGTTTTTCGCAGGTTGAAACAGGCGAATCAGGAACAGAGTTGGCTAGAGTGGAACGAATGCCGGAATGTCACAAAAAAAGAGATAGACGCGCTATGGAACAATCCGGCGCTGAAAAAAGAACATCTGTTCTGGGCGTGGATACAAGAGGCGCTTGACGGCCAATTCCGTAAAGCCGCCGAAGCCGTAGCAAACGCGGGCATACTCCTGGAAGGCGATCTGCCTATCTTGATAAACGACGATTCGTGCGATGTCTGGGCGTACCCCGAATTCTTCCATTTGGACCTTTCCGCAGGCGCGCCGCCGGATATGTACAGCCCCCAAGGGCAGAACTGGGGCTTTCCGGTGTACAATTGGAAGGCTTTGGCCAAAGACAAATACTCGTGGTGGAAAAACAGGCTCGCTGTCTCGGAAAAATACTATAAGGCGTACCGTATCGACCATGTGCTGGGGTTCTTCCGCATCTGGGCGGCTTCAAGGCAGGATATCGCCTCATCATCGCTGATGGGCAGATTCATTCCTTCCACCCCTATAACGACGAAAGACCTTGAAGATATTGGGTTCGACGCTGGGCGCATCCGATGGGCTTCTTATCCCCACATCCCGACCCACGAAGTGTGGGACGCTCTTTCCTCCATCCAGAATGACCAAGCCGCTATACAACGAGAAGCGGAAAAAGTTTTTATACAGGCGCTTGATCGCATCAACAACGAAGAGCTTTGGATTTTTAAGGATGCGGTCAAGGGTGAAAAGGATATAGAGGCGCTTGATATCCATCCTTTCGCAAAGGATTACCTCATTTCCGTATGGCGCAACCGCGTGTTTTTGGAGTACGAGAAGGGAACGTACGCGCCGCTGTGGTTTTACAAAACCACGAGAGCGTATGCGTCTTTCTCGCATGAGGAAAAAGAAAAGGTTGACGTTCTTATAGAGGCGCGCAAACTTGAATCTCAGAAAGTATGGGAAACCCACGGCAAGAAGCTGCTTGCCATGTTGATCGAATCGTCAGCTATGTTGCCGTGCGCCGAGGATTTAGGCGATGTACCCGAGTGCGTGCCGAAAGTTCTCGCTAGACTTAAGATTCCCGGACTGCGCGTTGTGCGTTGGGCGCGAAAATGGGACGTGGAAGGCGAGCCGTATGTTCCATTTGAAGAGTATCCTGAATTGAGCGTTTGTACGCTCGGCGTTCATGACAGTTCTACGGCGCGTCAATGGTGGGAAAAAGAAGCGAATCAGGTGGCGTTCGCCGGATTCCTCGGCGAGCCTTCGCTTGCCAACGTGTATAATCCAGGCGTCGCAAAAAAAATTCTGCAAAAAACGGCGTCCGCCGCATCCCGTTTTCGAGTGTTCCAGATTCAGGATCTGCTCCACCTTTCCTTAAAATACTACGCGGACGATCCGGCTTCGGAACGGATAAATGTGCCGGGTTCGGTTACGGACTTTAACTGGACGTACCGGCTTCCCGTCTCCATCGCGGAGCTCGAACAAGATGAAGAGCTTATCCGCGCCGTACAAGAGCTTGCCGCCGTAAAACCGATGGCAAAACCGGCGGTAAAACCGGCTGCGAAGAAAAGCAAGGCAAAAAAATGAAACTCCACGCTAAAATCAAGGAGTTGTGCAAGCGCATATCGCACGCGAAGTTTGTCCTGTAAGGGAATATGTAACCGCGGGATCGCTGTCATTTTATGTTGGCGTCGCCAACTCCAACCGCCCTAAAGGGTCGCCCTTTAGGAGGCGATATTAGACCCTGCTGCGAATAAACATGGAGGGCAGTATGTTTTTGAAAATTGTATTAACCGCATTCGAGGGCAATGATAATGGCGCGCAGGGCATCCCCTTGCAAAAAATGGAGTTTCATATTTGCGGCGAGGTTCGGAGCGAATGCGGCGTTGAGCAAGACCTGTTTTCCATAACCGGCAACGTCGTGTTTACGGATTTTTCGGCGGTACGCGCTCTGACGCAGAAGCTGAATCTGAAGGGTTACAAGGTGAGCGCCGGGCAGCTTAACGCTATAGGGCTTATTGACGAAATCCTGCATTACCTTGTCGCCTTGTACCGCGCCCAAGTGCAACCCGATATATTTGACACCGCGCTTGCCCGCCTCAATCGCAATTTGGGAGAATCCGGCATAGGGGAGTTGTTGCGGCAGTTTTGTACGCGCTTCCCGCCCAAAATGGTGTACGCGGGCGAGACTACGGTGGAGACGTATCTTGAAACAGCCGAAGGCCCGGTGAGCCACAAGGCGATGTCCTTGGAAGAGATACTCATGCTTGCCATTACGAATCTCAATCCCGCGTTCAAACCCTTCTTCTTTATGTTTGACGACAAACCCCTTGCGAAGCAGTCTGTCTATGAGGACGCGGTCGCGGAGTTGCAGGAACACCTCAAGGAGCTTCCGGTTTTTGGACCGGACGGGCAGAATCTTTGGGATTTGCTCCGCGCTCCGGCCCTCGCCGCTCCGGATTCTTTAAGCGAACAACTCGCGTTTATGCGCCGGAAGTGGGGCTTGCTCCTGAAGAAATTTCTTGCGCGTATGCTGTTGGGTATGGACGTTATCAAAGAGGAAGAGAAGCCCCAATGGGGAGGAGCGCCCGGACCCACAGAAGCCCTTATCTACGGCAACCGCGACGCCGAATACGAAAAGTACAGTCCGGATCAGGAGTGGATGCCGAGAACGGTACTCATGGCGAAATCAACGCTCGTGTGGCTGTACCAACTTTCCAAAAAGTACGGCCGTGAGATTGCGCGGCTCGATCAGATACCCGACGAAGAGTTGGATGAGCTTGCGCGGCGCGGGTTTACCGGTCTTTGGCTTATCGGGTTGTGGGAACGGAGCGACGCCAGCAAGACCATCAAGCAATGGATGGGCAACCCGGAGGCGGCGGCAAGCGCGTACAGTTTGTACGATTACGATATTGCCGCGGAGTTGGGCGGATGGGAGAGCTTGAAGAACCTGCGCGGACGGTGTTTCCAACGCGGCATACGGCTCGGCTCGGATATGGTGCCGAACCATACGGGCATTGATTCCCGTTGGATGCTCGAACATCCGGATCGCTTCCTGCAACTGCCCTATCCGCCCTTCCCTTCTTACAATTACAACTGCGGCAATTTATCCGGCAGAGATGATGTTACGGTGCAGATAGAGGAGCATTACTTTACCAGAAGCGACGCCGCGGTTGTATTCAAGCGCATCGACAATCTCACGGGCGAAACGCGCTACATTTACCACGGCAATGATGGAACCAGTATGCCGTGGAACGACACGGCGCAAATTGATTTCCTCAACCCGGAAGCCCGCGAAGCCGTTATCCGTACTATTATTGGCGTGTGCCAGCAGTTCCCCATCGTGCGCTTTGACGCCGCCATGACCCTTGCAAAACGGCACATACAACGGCTCTGGTACCCTGAGCCGGGACGAGGCGGCGACATAGCGAGCCGCGCCGAACGCGCCATTTCCAACGAGGAATTCAACCGCCGTATGCCCAACGAGTTTTGGCGCGAGGTGGTTGACCGGTGCGCGGCGGAAGCGCCCCATACCCTGCTCCTTGCGGAAGCGTTCTGGATGATGGAAGGGTATTTTGTACGCACCTTGGGCATGCATCGAGCGTACAATTCGGCGTTTATGAATATGCTGAAGAAAGAGGAAAACGACAAATACCGCGCGACTATAAAAAACACGCTGGAGTTCGATCCTGAAGTTTTGAAACGCTTCGTCAACTTTATGAACAACCCGGATGAGGACACTGCGGTCGCCCAATTCGGCAAGGGCGACAAGTACTTCGGCATCTGCACCCTCATGGTGACCATGCCCGGATTGCCCATGTTCGGACATGGGCAGATCGAAGGGCTTGAGGAGAAGTACGGCATGGAGTACCGCCGCGCCTACCGCGATGAAACGCCCGATGAATGGCTGATCGCACGCCACGAGCGGGAAATTTTCCCTTTGATGAAAAAGCGCCTGTTGTTCTCCGGCAGCGAGCATTTTTGTCTGTTTGACTTTTACAAACAGGATGGTTCCGTTGATGAAAATGTGTTCGCCTATTCCAACCGCGCTGACTCTGAGCGTTCACTGGTGTTCTACAACAACTCCTATTACGAGACAGCCGGGTGGATACACAACAGCGCCGCCAATATCCCTCAAAAAAACAACGGCGGCTTCCACAAAAACAACCTTTTTCAGGCGTTGGGGCTTGACGGGGATTTTATCCTGTTCCATGAGCAGCGTTCCGGCTTGTGGTTTATGCGCTCGATTCAGGAGATCAGAGATCGAGGTTTCTTTGCCGTGCTTAACGGCTACGAAGCGCAGGTCTTCCTGGACATTCACTCGGTGTGGGATGCAGACGGACGCTGGTCCAAGATATGCAACGAACTCAACGGCAGGGGGATTGAAGACCTCGACGCGGCGATGCAGGATATTTTCCTTGCGGAGCTTTACGCCCCGTTTGTCGCTCTTTTTGATTCGCCGTACATCGACGCTTTCGAACAGGCTGTCGCTGATTGCGCCATATCGGGTAAGATCGAAGCGGGAGACGGCTTCATCATCACAATAAAAGACGGCGTTCTCGCCTTCATTACTATGGCGCTCAAATATATCGGCGGCGCCGACGGCAAATTCGAAGCCTTTACGAGCGCGTCCTACTACCCGCGAGAGAGTGGAATGCCCGCGCCCGAAACCGTATGGAAAGACTTTGAAGCCTACATGAAGCGAATTTTCCGATACTCCCTTGCGCACAAGAAATCGGGCGCAAAAGCCGCGCAAAAACCGGCCGCCAGAGTCGCATCAGCTAGTTTTGCGGCTGAAAACATCGGCAAAAATAGTGAGACCGGCGCATCCGGGCGGGCGCATCCGGCTTTTCCGCTTGCCTATGGACTATTCTCCCTGCTCCGCTCCATTTTGGGCAAAGGCGCGTCCGGCGCGGATGCGGCGGCTCTTATCCGCCATTGGCAGCTTGATCGCAAATTGCGCAACGCCTATGCCAAGATGGGCATATCCAGCGACATCGCCTATGGCGTCACTGAGTTGATGAAAGCGGTGATAACCCGTACGGCGCCAGCCGAATCGTTGTACACGACTGACACTCTCCCCGCGTCAATCATAACGGAAAACTACCAGAAGGAAGATTTCAGACAGCTTCTCGGCGTCAATGTGTTTGATGACGTGACATGGTTCAACAAGGAGCGCTTTGATTTTGCGCTTATGTACGCGTCGTTGTTCTTGGCTTTTGAGAATGAAGACGCCTTTACAGTACACCGTGCGGATCAGACGAAGGGAAAGGGCAAATCGGACGGCAAAACCTCCCCATCTAAAGGCGGTAAGAAAACCACCGTCCAAACAGAATCCACGTGGATCGCGCGGCTCACGTTCATTATGGATATGCGGGAAAAATTGCGGCAAGCTGAGGAAAAGTCGGCGTATAGGCTTGACAAGCTGATAGAAGCGCTGGAGTAAAAAGAAGGATTTGCGGCGACACGCGGATACTGTATCATGATGTTTGACTATCGGCGCGGGGCAAGCCTGCCCGTGCGAGTGCATTCTAAAACCGCCCGAATCTCCGCCGTATGGCATTCAAGTGTTTATTGCCCTATCAACCACAGCCCATGTAATCTGGCGAAACCGGTGGAAACGGGACACCATACGGCTGTTCAAACGGATTGCCGGCATAATTTAAAAATTACCATTCACCGTATAGCCCATCGCCTGCAACACCGCTTTGACATTGGTATCATATGCCACCGTACCCGCCTTATTACTGGAGGTCGCTTCGGTGTATGCCGCCTCCAGGCGCTCTCCAATTTCGTACATCAATTTCGCTATGTCCATCGCGCCGCTGGAACTAGGCGAGTCTTTGGATGGCGTTGACACCATATCGGCCCAGTGGTATACGGGGTCGGTGCAATTGTAAACCGGACTGTTGGCATTGGTTTGCACAAATGTGTAAGCGGCCGGTTTTTGATGAAAGGACATCAATTGGGCCATGGCTGTTGGCATACAGCCGGTTATATACGTGTCTAGGAATGTTCCGTTATGCCGCACCTGGTCTACAATGTAATTATACGGACAACGCTGGGTCCATGCGACCGGGATTGTGGCGTAGCGCCCGTCGTACCACTGCCAGCTTACATAATATACATTACGGGTCTCGCCGGAGAGGTGATTATACTGCCCGTTGGCGACAAGATAGATTTCGCCGTTTGTCGCCTCTATAGTACCGCTCCCTGTTTCTGTTTCGGGATCGCCGTCAACCACGCCGTTGACTGAGGCTTTCCCAAAAACTGACGCCCTAGGGCGCGTTTTGGGAAAGCCTCATTTATCTTATCATCGCGGCGTCTGTCTCGTCTTTCTCCTGCCTCGCCTTAAACAGTTCCACCATGTCCAACTGTTCCTTTGAGCTTTTTGTTTTGCTGCCGAAACCCACCGCGAATGCCAGTATGCCTACGGCCAGCGCCACATACATCGAATCGATGCCCAAGGGTTTTCCCGTTAGTTCCCACAGGATAACAGACGCGATGGACAATACCAGCGACCAGAATCCGGATGCGGGGGTCGCTTTTTTGCTCAACAAACCGCCATACAGCGGAACGATCATGCATGACACGCAGGTATAGCCGAGCATGATCCACCGCATGATACTAGGCTGAAATCTGATGACAAAAAATGAGATTATCGCCATAATCCAAACAAAGATTTTACTGACCCTAAGCATGGTTTTATCGCTGATTTCAGGTTTTACCGCCTGGAGGAGATCCCTTGAAAAGGTCATACTCGCGGAAAGGTACATTGAATTGGCGGTGGTGAGCACCGCCGCGATTACTGCCGCCGCGTATAGAGCGGCGAACACCGGATTTATATGTTTAAGAAGCTCCGCGACAACGTTGTTCTCTTCAATACCGGCGCCGGCAATGACCCTGGCGCTTAGTCCCATAACGCCCATTAACAGGAAAACGCCGAAACAGGACCATGCGAACACGATCGTCGCTTTTCGGGCGGCGCGGGGGGTTTGGGTAGCGTTCACCCGCTGGAATATCGTAGCCTGATCCGCTAATCCCACGCCAACGGACGCGATGATTGTGGCTATGTATGAGAACCAGGGAATGTTGCCGCTACCGGGATTGAGCAGATTAGGCGGCAGGGTTGAAATACCTGCAACGCCGCCGGCTTTCACGAAGGAGGTGATTCCAACCACAATGGCGCCTGCCAAGATCAGAATCACCTGAATCGCATCCGTGTACGCAACGCCGACAAGACCGCCCATAGTGGCGGTCGCCGCAAACAGGATAACCCCGATTAGCATCGAAATATCGGTTGGTATGCCAACATAGCCGTTCAATATCGCCGCAAAACCGGCCAGCATTGCGAAGCCGACCGCCACGCCCACGATTGCGTTGATCACCCCGGCAATGCGCTTTGTACTTTCACCATAGCGTTTGTAGAATATATCCGCGATGGTGTAGAGGTTGAACCTGCGTATGCGCTGGGCAAGATAATATGCCATAAACAGGTGTGAAAGCGATGTACCCAAGCACATCCAAAACCATTGCAGGCCGTAACTGTAATATGACCCCACAAAACCGAGCATCGTGCCGCCGCCGATAAATGTCGCCAAAATAGTGCCGCTCACTACATACCAAGGGAGCTGATGACCGGCCATTGCGTAATCCTTGAAACTTTTAACTCTTCTTCCGGTATACACAATGATTAAGACTATGAGCGACAGATAGATAGGGATAATTGCCATTGCAACAGCATTCATTTCTTTCCTCCTTATATTTGAGCCTTTCCAAAAACGGGCGGAGCGGCAGTTTTGGGAAAGCCGCCGTGAAATTCGCGGTTTTGTCGAACCTTTGGTTCGCAGGCTGAAAGCCTGAAAAACCTCAAGAGCCATCGGCTCCTGCCTGTCCCCCGGCTATGCCGGGACCGTTTAGCGCACGGTCAATTAGTTTTGGGACAGGCTCATTTGACACCAAGATTTGAAATTGGCGCTAAATCTTATTATACACCCATATTTTCATATATTGTCAAGAGAAATATGAAGTTTTTTCTTGATTTTGAAAAAATAAGTGAATTTGAAGCCTTTCCCAAAACGGGCGGAGCGGCAGTTTTGGGAAAGCGACCTTAGATTTAGAGAGAAAAAGCGGGCTTTATATCTCAAAACCAACCCGAACTACGTTAGCTGAACCTAAGTCGCTGAACGCAAGTTCGCGTTTTGGGAAAATCTCTTACCCTGTGGATAACATTGTGTGTGCGTAATTCATTACAAATAAAGAATTAGCAATGTTCTCCGAGGAACCTCTGGAAACGCGAACCTTCGGTTAGCGAACCTTCGGTTAGCGAACCTTCGGTTCGACCGGAGTTTCCAGAGGTTCCCTTTAGTTGTTGAATTCTCACCTCATTTGCGAATCAGTCCCGTTTAACAGACTTGTCATTTTTGGGTATTTATGCAATAAATAGTCCCTAAGGAATTGTTATATGAACGTCGATGAGCTTTATCGAGACATTAAGGCTAAGATTCTAAGGGAACAATTTACTTATGGGCAGCGTCTTGTCGAAACCGGCATCGCAAAATCCTATGGCGTAAGCCGTCTCTACGTTAAAAGTGTTTTTCAGAGGCTGGAAGCGGAAAAACTTGTGGAGCATATTAGAAATAAGGGTTATTTTGTTTGCAGGACTTTTGACAGCTTGATTGAAGAAATCGCCGATATGCGTCAAGCCCTTGAGGGCGTCATTATCAGGCGGGTAATCCGTAGCGCGACACCGGAGCAGTTCGGCGAACTTTCAAGGATTCTCGAACGTATCACGGTTTTTATCCGTAACGGCATGATAAATGACGGTTTGGATGAAGTCGAAAAATTCTATAAACACCTGTTTCAGATTTCCGGGTATAGAAGGGTGGTTGCGATTCTTGACACCTATTCCGACTATATCGCGATTATCCGCAAACGTTCCGCCAGAACTCAGGATGAGCATCTTGAGTATCTTGAAAACCTTACCGCGATGCTAAACGCCATGATCGCCGGCGATGAAAAAATCGCTCTTCACCAGATCGAACTTCGGCATAAATACCTGTTTTCAGGCATGGATATCAGGGTAAATAATCATTAACAGTCTTGAGCATTCCTTTCAACCTTTCAATGTCTTCATTTTTTAGGGGAAGCATTATCCGAACCGCGCCGCCGTCAAGCCCCATATAGGTTGAACAGCTTACCGTTAAAAGCTTCGCCCGCTCCGCCATAACGCCTCGCAAGTCGAAACCGGGAGGAGGGGCGCCCATTTTATAATATACGGTCATAATAGGCGTGTTCAAGTCTGTAGTTGCAACCCCAAATTTAGGACAGCATTCACTGATATACCTAATAATCGCGTTTTTATTTGTTCTTACCCGGCTGGAATCGATCATATCCACACCGCTATTGAGCATTGCATGTGCAAGTATCCTCGCTATACCGTTACAGTTAAAAGGGCGTTCCAACTTTTTGAGTTGCGTTAAGAGATCGGATTCGAGAGAGGCGACCGCATATCCCAGACGCATCCCGGCCATGCCAAAACCCTTGGAAAAGGTACGGGTAACAATAACGTTGGGGTGGTTTGGTATAAGATTGATTGACGAATTCTGGAATGGCAAATAATCTCCATACGCCTCATCCACAATTAAAATCCTGTGGAATTCCATCGACTTGTCGGCAATACGCCGCAATTCATCTATGGGGATGACTTGTCCGGTTGGATTGTTGGGGTTTTCCACGATAAAAAGGCGTTGAGACAACCGGTTCATTTTTTCAATGTAACCATGCGCTTCAAATTTATAATTAGTGTCTTTTGGGAGCTGGTAGCAATCATATTTCGAGCCGCTGAAGGTAACATGATCCACATACGCGGGAAACTGCGGCGCGTGACCCAGGACCGCTTGATCTCTGGTTAGGCACATCATATTGATATTGCAGAGTATGTCATACGAACCGTCACCCAGAACGAAGTTCTCTTTCCTTAGCCACGCCGCTCCTTTGGCGTTATAATAATCCGCGAGTCTGTGAAGCAACGATTCATCATGTGGATAGTGTTTGATATCGTCTTTATTGTTTAGATTGAAAGCATGAAGCTTTTCGAAAATTAGCTCCGGCAAATCTTTGCCGTTTACGCCCAGAGAGCAATCAAGGTCAATTTTTCC
The DNA here is from genome assembly GCA_031259035.1 of Treponema sp. GTDB lineage: Bacteria > Spirochaetota > Spirochaetia > Treponematales > Breznakiellaceae > JAIRKH01. The sequence goes on from JAIRLZ010000079.1 coordinate 11,979, forward strand.
GGGAGGCTCATACCCGGCATAATCCCTCAATTCATTCTTCCTGACATAATCGTTCATACTGTATTCCAGCATAGAAAATCCTCCTTGTTTGACAATGCAACAATCACGACTCGCGTGTTTTTTCCCGCCGCGTTTCCCGCGACACAACACCTTAAACCGCGCTTATCTCGGACACCGCTTCAATTTCAACAAGCGCGCGCCGGGGCATCTGTTTTTACCGCTACTGTTGAACACGCCGGTTTTCCGGTGAAATGTTTTGCATATACATCGTTGAAACTGGTAAAATCGCTCATATCCGCAAGGAAACAGGTGGTCTTAATCGCCTTTTCAAGGGGCGAACCGCCCGCTATGGTTTTGTCTCCTTAAAAGGGATACGGTCTTGTCATCCTTACTAATACGAAATGGGCTCAAGATGCGCCTGAAAATGACGCAAAATAGGCGGTTCCCAAATTATGCGGTACCCTCGCTTGATCTGATTCGCGCGCGCCTTTATTTCAATCAGGGCGTCTGCCATAATGTCGAGATGCGCCTGTGTATAAACCCGGCGCGGAATTGCCAACCGGGTGAATTCGAAGTCCGCGCGCAACTGCTCCCCGGTGTCAGGATCGTTGCCCAGCATGTAACTGCCGATGTCGCAGCTCCGAATTCCCGCTTCTTTGTACAGCTCCACCGCGAGCGCCTGTCCTGGGAACTCATTGTACGGCACCTGCGGGAACATGGCCGCTGCGTCCACAAACACGCCATGTCCTCCTACCGGTGACTGATAGGCTATTCCCGCATTGTCCAGCCTGCCCGCAAGATATTCCATCTGCCCTATGCGGTAGCGTAGGTAGTTCTCATCAATACCTTCGTACAACCCTATGGCCAACGCTTCGAGGTCCCTCCCGCTTAACCCGCCGTAGGTGTAAAAACCCTCGTAGCTGATACAGTTTGCCTTTATCTTGAGAATCAGAGGGGAGTCCGGGTCCTTTACGCCGATAAGTCCTCCCATATTGACAATCGTGTCTTTTTTCGCGCTCATCGTAAAAGTGTCGGCGTAACTGAACATTTCGCGTATAATGTCCTTAATCGGCGCGTCCCTATAACCGGGTTCATCCCGCTTGATAAAATAGGCGTTTTCAGCATAACGGGCGGCGTCAATATTCAGCGGAATACTGTATTTTTTACAGACCGCCGACACTTCCCGTATATTTTGCATTGAAACCGGCTGCCCTCCCGCCGAGTTGTTCGTGATTGTCATAACAACAAGTCCGATGGTTTCTTTCCCGTGTTCGTTGATAATTTTCTCCAGCCGTCCAACGTCCATGTTGCCCTTAAAAGGTACACGGAGAGAGGTATCCTTCGCTATTTCCACGACGCAATCTATCGCGCGCGCTCCCGCAATTTCGACATGAGCGCGGGTAGTGTCGAAAATCATATTGGAAATGGCGACTTTGCCTTTACACAGGAACAGTGGCGTCATCACCTTTTCAGCGGCCCTGCCCTGGTGTACCGGCTGAATATATCCGTAATTAAAAATATCCTTTCCGGCGTCCATCAGTTTATAATAGCTTGAAGCGCCCGCGTATGATTCATCCCCGCGCATGATTCCCGCCCATTGCTCCACACTCATAGCGTTGGTCCCCGAATCGGTAAGCAGGTCTATATAACAATCCTCGCTCCGCAGACCGAACACATTGTACTTTGCCCTGGCGATTTTCTGTTCCCGTTCTTCACGAGTGAGCATTCTAATCGGCTCCACGGACTTTATACGGAAAGGCTCAGGAATATACTTAATAGCCATAACAAATCGTCTCCCTTTTTTCGTTATTTTTGGCGTGGTAAATAACACCGCCATGATTTAAGGCCGTTACGCCTATTATTGGTATCAATGTATAAAATTGGTATCAATGCATCTAGATTAGTACGGTTATTTCCAAAAGTCAAGTGGTTTTTTTATTAAATTTTAGCTTGTGGAAAAAGGTGTCTTCCTCCATGTGCGCTAATTTAAGATGAATTATTAAAAAGACACAGCTGCGGCAGCCGTTTGCGTTTTGAATTTTTACAGGCATTTGACAGGCGGCTCAAGCGGTCTTGTAAATCAGCGGTTGTCATCGCATCAAGCAGTATGCCGGTAAGCATGACCAGCGCGATATGCTGTTCCCTCCACAAGCTCATCCGCTCAGGCGGGGGGAGCGCTTCCCGGCCGCCATGTCCCTCCCCGGTGGAAAACCACCCCATGCTCGCCAATGTCTCACACAGGGCGGCAAGCGGCAGTTTCCCAACCATGCCTTGACGCTTTCACCATTTCCTGCCGGCGGGTCATTACACCGAAAGAGCGATTTCAATCGCTTGAACGCAAGCTCTATCTGCCAGCGCATCCGGTGTAGTTCCATCACCTGTTCCGCGGACACGCCCATCCCCAGCGATGCCGCCACGATGATATATTTGTTGTTTTCCCGCTGTAGTTCGCTGACCGCTTTCCCGCCCCGCTTCCGCCAGTTCTCTTTAACCAGCCGTTTCAGCCCCGCCTGTCCGCTTTTTCCATCTTTCCGCAGGGCGCGGATGCGCACCCCCTCATACCGCCCGTCAATTCGGCGGTTCACCCGCATATCCCCTATGCCCCCTTCTTTTGGGCCGCCCAAGAACAGGTGTACCACTACTACCATGGTTTCCAGAAACTGGAAAAAGAGGGTATTGAACCTTCGGCGCCCTATGGGTTTGGCCTTTCCTATACAAGTTTTGAGTATTCCGGCGCTTCTTTCGAGGTTAAGGGCGATGATGTCATCGCCGGCGTTACAGTCAAAAATTCCGGTGAACGGGAAGGCGATGAAGTGGTTCAGTTCTATGCCGGGTTTTCCAAATCCAAGATTGACCGGACGGTTAAATCATTGCGGGGATTTAAAAGAATCACCCTCAAAGCCGGTGAGTCAAAGGCGGTGGAAATCGTCTGCCCTCTGAGCAAACTTGCTTGGTGGAATGAAACCGGGTGGGAGCTTGAAAAGATGACCTATGAAGGGTATATCGGTTCCAGCAGCGCCGAAAAAGACCTCCTCAAAGGGAGCTTTACGGTTGTCTAAGCGAACCCCATTGAAGCGAATATCTGCAACAAGCCCGTAAATCACAGGTTTTTCATTTCCTGTAGAAACGGGGAGACCTTTCTAAGGTAAGAACAGGAAGGCCGTTCTAGGCTAGCAGCCTGTTG
>JAIRLZ010000086.1 GCA_031259035.1 Treponema sp.
GAAGGTGTACAACGCAAAAAGACCGCCCGGAGTGATAACGCCGCGCGAGGGCTGGGTGCGGTTTCATAATATGTTTACGGGATGGCTTGTCGCTAAAAGATGTGTATAAACGGTAGCCCGGTGGGGTCTGTCCCCAAAACCCCAATATCACCGGATGATTTTGAGGTAACGCGGAGGTGTCTGCGCCACGCAAGCGTGGCGGACACCTTTTTAGGCGACAAGGGCGATGAACAGGGCGGCGGTGTTTACTTGGTAGAGAACGCGCTCATACCCCTCAATGACTCCGCGCTGGTTTCCTGCAATACCGCGACGCAAAAAAGGGCGTTTATTTTGTCAAGAGAGCCTTTCCCAAAACCGTCGCTCCGCGTGTTTTGGGAAAGGCTCTAAGAATATAGATTTGTAGGCGTCATGTCTTTTGCCTTTGAAATAGGCGAAGGCGCCTATTTGTCGTCTGATTATCTCGTATCTGAAATATTGGTTATACTTGCAGATATTCCCGCCGGAAAACCGCGCCTTTCTTTCCGTCTCACAACGCCCGCCCCTCTTACGCCGCGCTCGTGAATTTATCTTATTTTTACCAGTTCAATCTCAAATACAAGGAAGGAATTCGCCGGAATCGCGCCGTCTCCCACATCCCTGTCTCCATAGGCAAGCTCCGGCGGCAAAACGACAAGCCGTTTTTCATTGAGTTTCATGTCCAGCGCCGCTTCGTCAAATCCCCGAATCATACGTCCCATTCCCACTTGAAATTCTATGGGTCCGCCGTGTATATCGGATGAGTCTATCACCTCTCCTGAAAGAAATGAAAGTTTATAGGTTACCGATACGAACGCGCCTTTGGACGGTTTCGCGCCGCCGCCTTCCTTTTGGATAAGATAGTAGGCGCCGGAAGGAGCTTGTTGGGCGGCGGGGTATTTTTTCTGGACCAATGCGATATCCGCGTCCCGTTTCGTCTTGATCTTGGCTTCCACCCTTTGTCTCGCGGTTTGCCGGAGGGAGTCAAACGCCGCTTGATCAGCCTTGAAAGCGGCCGCGTCGGACCCGTTGCGGATAATGGAGACGCTTACAATCTTATCGCCTTGCTTGATGCGGTTTACTATGTCCTGCCCCTGCGCCACACGCCCAAAGATCGTGTGCTTGTTGTTGAGCCACGGGGTTTCTACGATAGTGATGAAAAACTGGCTGCCGTTGGTGTTCGCCCCCGCGTTTGCCATGGCAAGTACGCCCGGCTTGTCAAAGGCGAGGCTTGGATCGAATTCATCGGCGAACTGATACCCGGGACCGCCCAGTCCGGTGCCAAGCGGATCGCCGCCTTGTATCATAAAATCGCTCTGGTCGCCGTTGGCGCGGGAAATGACGCGGTGAAACGTCAACCCGTTGTAAAACAGCTTGCTCCCCGTATTGGTCATCTTCCCTTCGGCAAGCGCCACAAAGTTGCAAACCGCAAGCGGCGTTTTCTGATATTCCAGACGGACCACTATGTCCCCTCGCGTTGTGGCAATTCTCGCAAAAAGCCCGTCTCCCAGCGCCGCGTCATTCGGCGCGGCTTCCATTGTCTCCGCCATTAAAAATAACACTCCCAAAAGTAAAAATGCATACGTTTTCATAATTTGACTATACCCGCAATTCGCTTTTATTGCAACCGTCCCGCCAAAGGCGGTATTTCTGCGACATGCGTTGCGTCCAACGCCGCGCCGCGCAAGGTTCAGGCGGGTCGCGGAGCGATGGCGGCGCAGGCTGAGGAAACGGGTTCCCGTCCGTTCTAGCAGTTTGTTGCGCTTCGCGCATAAAACCTCCTAAAATCGACTAAAAGGCGATTTTTTACCTTGCAAACTGCCAAAGTATGCCCATTTATCGGGGTTTTTATGGCTTTCTCCAACGAAAAAACCCTAAAACCCACAAGTGCAACAGGCTGCGAGCGCATAGTTCGAACACAGCACTTCCGTTCGCGCCGTTCATATCGCAAATTCGTCAGAAATCCGCTCTATTATAAATGGAAAAAGGTATAGAAAAACGGGAGGCGGAACTATTGGCGATGATAGAGTGGCGGAGTCCGTCACGGCTCCATTTCATGCGATATTGTGATCGTTGATCCCGAACTGCTCTTGATGACCTCAATGCGGCTTGGGATGCGGGTTCGCAAGTCCCCCACATGGGAGATGAGTCCCACCATGCGTTGCTCGCGCAGTTCATCCAGTATGCCGAGCGCTTTGTCGAGGCTTGCGTCGTCAAGGGAGCCGAAGCCTTCGTCTATGAACACCGCGTCGAGTTTTATGCCGCCTGAGCGTTCCTGTATGGAATCCGCAAGCCCAAGCGCGAGGCTTATGGAAGCCATGAAGCTCTCCCCGCCGGAAAGAGTGGCGCAGGGGCGCGTTTTGCCGGTGTAGGCGTCAAACACTTCAAGATCAAGTCCGGAAAGACCGCGTCCGCTCTCACGCTCCGGGTTGAGCAACAGGGAATAGCGCCCCTCGCTCATGCGTTCAAGGCGGCTGGTCGCAAAGACCGTAACTTCGGCAAGGTATTTGCCAAGCAACCATGCGTCAAAAGATCGTCTTGCGCCTTTTCTGCCTTCAAGATCGTCCCGCAACCGCGCCAAAACTTCGCTCTTCTTGAGCAAGGCGGCGTACTGTTCGCGTTTTTCCGTGAGAAGAGCGCCGTCCCGCTCCGCAGCCGCCAAATCCGCCTGCGCCTTGTCCCGCGCCTCTTCCGCGCTTTCAAGCTCCGCCGCAAGCTCCGCGAGCTTCTCTTGAATACGCGCCGCGTCTTCGTCGCCGCCCAGCTCCCGCATTTCCGCTTGCAGGCTTTTTACGGCGTTCCCCACTTCTTCAGAAAGAAGGCGCAGCTTTTCCCGCTTATCCTCCCATTGCCGCACGGTTTTCTCAAAATTCGCTTCGGTTTCCGGCTTCAACATGGCGCGTTTCAGCGCGGCTATATCCGCAAAAGGCGATGCCGCAATGCCAGCGTTCAGGGTGGAAACGGACTCCTCGCGCTTCAACGCCGCTTCTTCGCGGACGGCGCGGGCTGATTGTTCCGCAGCGAGCGCGGCGGCCAGACGTTTTTGCGCGTTTTCACACGTTTCCCGCAAAGCCGCGACATCGGCTTCAGCCTTCAATAGGGCCGCTTCGGTTTCCGCAAGAGCTCGCCCGGCGGTCGTTACTGCGCCCACGCCGGAGGGCGCATCAGCGGCCGTGTTTCCCAGCGCGCGCTGTCGCTTGCGTTCAAGCGACTCTATCTCCGCGTTGAGGGCGTTTTGTTTTTCCGCGCTAATGGCAATGCGTTGTCCGGTCTCAGCGGCAATGGCTGCGGTATGCTCTTTTTCCTTATACAGAAGCGGCAGTTTGCTGTTCGCCTGACGCGCATCTCCCCACTGGCTGGTAACCGCATTCAGAACATCGCTCTGCTTTTTCAACATCGCCGCCACTTCCGTTGATGGCGGGATGTCCGGCGGAAATTCCGCCATACCATCCGCCAAAACGCCGCCCGCATCGCCTTCCATAAATAAAGAGGCGGTGAAGGAGGCGCTCATCAAAATTCGCGCTTCTTTTTGCAGTCCGGTGAGTTTTCTCCGCGTACGGTCCAGCATCTGTCTTTTCGCTTCCAGATCGGCTTTACAGACAGCCTCGTCGCGCTCCGCGGTTTTCAACGCGGCGCCGAGCGCCTCTATCCGCTCGTCAAGACCAAATTTTCGCGCGACAGCGGACGCCGGATGCGGATGTTCCACAGCGCCGCACACCGGACACGGCTCGCCTTTTTTCAAGCCGGCGGCAAGCGCCGCGGCCTGACCCGCTTGTTCATACGCTTTCTTTTCGGCTTCAAGAGTTTTCACTTCATCGGCAAGCGCTGGGCTCTGCTTTGCGAGAGCTTTTTCCGTCCGCTCCAGCACCGCTATTTCAGCGGCAAGCTCATGCTCCTCGCTAATCAAGGGTTCTATATCATCGGAGAGCTTTCTTTTCAGTTGAACAAGACTGTCGTACACGGCTTTCGCCTGTTCATATTGAACGTCAAGGCGCTGGATCTGAGAAGCGAGCGTCTGCAACCGTTGAATTTCCGCGTCTTCTTTCGCCAGCTTCCGCTCCTGTTCCGCTTTCTGATCGAGAAGCCGCCGGCTGCGCTCCTTTTCATCAGCTAAATCCCGCGCCTTTTGTGAAAGCGACGCCTCCGCTTCGCGGGCTTCGAGCAACGCGGGGCGTTTCTCCCGCAACATCCGTATGTCCGCCTCCAGTTCTTGGACAGCTTCCGCGTTTTTTTCGGCGCGTTCCGCATTTTCCCGCGCTCTGATCGCGGACTCCCGCGCATTCTGCATGTCATGTTCACGACGGGCAAGCGCGGCTTCGCCTTCTTCAACGAGGAGGAGCTTCTCTCGCAAAGGGCGCGTCTTTTTTGAAAGCTCGCAGGCGATTTTCTTTTCGTAGATGGAGGCGCTCCGCTCCTCATGTTTGGTGTAATCGTCCTGTAGCGAGGCGAGGCGTTTGACATGATCGGCTTCGCGCTGTTTGAGATCGCATTTCTTGGACAAGAGCGTTTTTTCATTGGACAGAACGGCGATTTTTGAACGCGCCTGGCGCAACGTTTCAATAAACGCCTGCTTCGCCTCATCAAAACGCTCTATGGAACACCGTTCTTCGAGTTCTTCCAGCGTAATTCTGAGTTGTTTTGCGGCTGTTTCGGCTTCCTTCGCTCTATCAACGACCGTTTCTTTGACGCGCATGGCGCTGCCGATGGGGAAGAGCTTGCCCAGCACGGCTCTGCGTTCATTGGTGTTTTGGCGGAGAAATTCGGCGAATTCTCCCTGAGGCAGAAGCACTATTTTGAAGAATTCCCCGGGTTCAAGTCCAATCAGGTCCTTTATCTTCTGATTCGCCTCGCTTTTCCGTGAGCTTACGCTTTCCCATCGCTTGTTCAGACGCTCGTACAGAACCGCCGATTCTTCGGCGACGGTGACACCCGTCCCCCGCTTCTTGGGCTTTTCCTGTCTGGGGCTTCGTTCCACCCGGAACAACCGCTGTCCAAGTGAAAATTCCAGCGCCACGGAACACTCGTCAACAGGCGCGGTGGCGCCGCCCGCCACCGCGCCCGCCGCCAGTCCCAACGCCGCGTTTCCGGCGTCAAAATCGGACTTCAGGCGCGGAAGGTGGGCGTTGCGCCCGCCCGGAACTTCCCCATACAGCGCGAAACAGATCGCGTCAAATATGGTGGTTTTTCCCGCGCCCGTTTTTCCGGTGATAAGAAAAATATCGTCCAGCGCGGTAAAATCAATGGAAAGGGCGCCCGCAAAGGGTCCAAAATTGTTCATAAACAACCGCTCAGGCTTCATGGCTCGGCCTCCGTTTCAAGGAGCATGTCTTTGAACAAAGCCAACTCTTCCGCATAGGCGTCTTCCGCCCCATACAGCTCGCCAAGAAAAGCGGAAAAATCATCAACAATATCATTTTTTTTCATACTATGGGCATACGCAACGCACACGGTCTTCAAAACGGCTGTTCTTTCCCGTAGCCGCATATTGACGGCGGCGCTCTGATCGATGCGCAACAGGGAGGGGAAACGCCTGCTCAAAAGGGATAAGGGGTTTTCAATAAGCGCCGTATCAGTCAAGGTGATTTCAAGGTAATCGGATGCGGCCGCTTGCGCGGCGGCGCTCGCTTCGTCCATCGCGTCTCCCCGCAAAAAAGAGGCGAATGCTCCTTTGAGCCGCGTCATCTTCCGCAACGGCGTTATCGGAATGGGTTCAACACGCGGCGCTTTTCCCTTCTCAAGCGTAACCGCAAGAAAGACCTTCCCGCGCCCGGCTTCCGAAAAGGAATAGGCCAGCGGACTTCCCGAATAAAACGCCTTTTCCCCGGCTTGCTGAAATGTATGCAAATGCCCCAAGGCGATGTAATCGAAGCCGGAAAAAAGGTTTATGTCAACCAATTCCGCGTTGCCGAGAAATGTCCGTTCGGATTGCGAGGAAACGCCGCCGGACGCAAAGAGGTGGGCTACCAGCGCCGTGTTGTCCGCGCCGTTTTCAAGCGCTTCCCGGCGCGCCTTCTCAAGCCGCGCCGCGGCTTCCCGCGCAAGGAGCGACTGGGCTCGGAGCGGTGCCGACTCCTGCCCATCCTCGCATGTCAACACGGATTTCAAAGATCCCGCGGCAAGGAAGGGCAGCATGAAGAACGCCGTCTTCTCTTGCCCAACCGTGATGACAACCGGCTTGGAGGCGTCTTCCGGATCCGTGCCGACATGGACGCCAAGTTCCGCGAAAAGCTCTCTGCCAAAACCGAGCCGCGACGCCGAATCATGGTTGCCCGAAATAAGAAACACCTCGACAGCCGGACACTCTTTTTTCAACTGTCCGAGGAAGGGTCCCAAAAGCTTCACCGCATCCGGCGGCGGTATGGAACGGTCGTACACATCGCCAGCGATGACCAGCGCGTTGAACGAATGATCCTTGAGCGCGGCGAGCAGAGTCTGGAGCATATGCCGCTGATCTTCAATAAGGGAATGCTCGTGGAGAATCTTTCCAAGGTGAAGGTCCGCGGTATGGAGCAATTTCATACAATATCAACCGTTGCGGCATCCGGCATCCGGCGCGGATCGTCGCGGCTCGCCAACGCTGCGGATATTTTTCCGGTGAAGAGATCGAAAGCGCGCATTGTAAGCGGGACGCAAACATAGAAGGACAAAAATAATTTTTTCATACATTTCATGGCATACGATCTCCTCTTGCAAACTATCGAGCCTTTCCCAAAACGGGCGGAGCGGCAGTTTTGGGAAAGCCGCCTTAGATGTAGAGTGAAAAAGTGGGCTTTAGACCACTTTTTCGAAAGTTTTTCTCAAAACCAACCCGAACCTGCGGTTCGGGTTGGTTTTGAAACTGGCCCCATTGGAAAGGCTCTATCTTAATACAAACCGTCCGTCAGGTCAACCGCAACAGGCAAAGCCTGTCGCTAAACTGCGGCTGAGAAGACAATGCTGACAATTTCGGAGGATTTGTTCT
>JAIRLZ010000151.1 GCA_031259035.1 Treponema sp.
GCTCCCCGAAGACCATCCGGTACATTTTATTATCGAGGCGGTGGAGAAACTGGACGCGAGCGGTTTCAAAGTGAACGGCGCCGGGGGCGGGAGCGAGCGGCGCCCGCCTGATATGACGGGAATGTCGCCGCCGTATTGTCAGTCGACGGGGAGGGTGTCCAGCCGGATGGTGGAAGCGGCGGCATATACGGACGTAGCGGCGCGGTGTATCCGCAGGAACAAGGCGCATTCGGAGCATTCGGTGATCTGCCGGTTTCGGACGGGGAACCGGCAGGGGGTCAAAGATACACGTGAACGTGGGCGAGCGCGGCGCGGCGAGCTGCAAGCGTGAAAGAGGAGACGTCCCGGCGGCTCAAGAGGGTGGAAGGGAAGGCGATATACAAGAAGCGGAAAGAGACGGTGGAACCGGTGTTTGGGATAATAAGACGGCGCTGGGGTTCCGGCAGTTTCCGCTGAAAGGAGGGCTTGAGAAGGTGAATCTGGAAGGGGAGATCGTGTGTCTTGGGTATAATAACCTGAAGCGATTATACCAGCTTTCGCAAGGGTGAGGGGGTAATCCGCCACACGGGGAGGTGTTGCGCCTTCCAAAGGGGAAAACCCGAAAACGGGGGCGGACATTCACGCTTTTTGCTATGAAGTGCAACAGGCTCTTAGGAGTTTGTTGCGCTTCGAGCCACAAATCGAAGAAAACGCGCGTTTTGGAGAACGCGCTGTTTTTCTAGAAAAGCGGATAATCACCGGAAAGCGTTTGACATGGACTTTTTTATCGTTATGCTGAAACGCGGCGTTTACAAGGCATTCTGGCGAAACCATTATCTCACGCCGCCACACGTATCCCGTTCGGTATAGAGCGGTTCAACGGTTCCGCTACAGATTTCTGATAATTCATGCTAATTGAGGCTGGTCCAAAACTGACGCCATAAGGCGCGTTTTGGACCAGCCTCAATTCCTTATATTATAAAAAATTAGCTCTTTGCCGCCAAAGAGAATTGAACTCTTGACACAAGGATTTTCAGTCCTTTGCTCTACCAACTGAGCTACAGCGGCCACTCACATCGTCATTGGGAAAACACACTGTTCATACGCCGGTTTTACGGCACCTCCCAATGATCTTTTACTTTATACAACAATTAAAAAAAAATGTCAAGGGGCGAAAGCCGCAAAATAATTTTTTTAGCGCGGGAAGCCTCTGAAACGCGAACCCGCAGTTCGACGGTTTTCAGAGGGTCTTTTCCAGAGCATGGGACTTTGTTGACGGCGCCTGTTGTAGAGGCATGACTCGCCGCCCAAAGGCGGCGAGATTCATCATGTGCAGGTTGTTTAACGATTCAGACGACTGCGCGCGCGGCTTCCTCACGGACGGTTGGATGTCATCGCGCTTATAAAGCCGAATACTCCGCAGCTTGTCCGTTGATATAGGCGCTGCCGCTACAAGCGGTGCGGAGAACGCGCTTTTCGCCAGGATAGAGCGCGTACGCCTCCTTGTACGGAGACCAGCCTTCAATGGCTACGCTGTAGGAATCGTGTCCCTTTCCATTTTCGCTTTCCTCGTCCATACCGCCGGCCGCGAACCCTATGTAGGTTGTCGCGCTGATCTCCCACGACACCCAGCGCCATGTTGCGGAGGCGGGGGTGGATTCGCTGTCGCCGAACATAAGCTGTATGCCGATCTTCGTATTCTCCCATGAGAGGGGATAGCCCGGTATGCCGGAGGGACCAGACGGGGAATCCCCGCCCTAATCCAGAGTTTCTCTTCGCTTATCAGAGCGCTTGCCCCTGGCTTCCCAATCCACCCAATTTCGCGCCCGCCGCCGCCGTTGTAATCGCCGTCCGGAACGGTCGAGGTGAAGCTAAACTCCACAACGGTTTTGTTCGCGCTTTCATACGCATAGGCTTTCGCGCCGCCCTTCTCCACCATTACAATGAGTTTGACTTTGAGCGCGTCGTAGTCTGCGTCTCCGAGGAGGAGAGGCGAGCCGCCGGTGGTGCAAGGAATTGACGGCGAGGAAGAAGGATTAGGCGGATCGCTCGTACTGTGATAGGGCAATCCCATCCGTATCAAGGCGTTGTTGCCGCCAACAAACGTAGTCACCCACAGGGAGTTGCCGACGGTGTTGTCAGCTATTCTCATGCCCGCGCTGTCATTCCTTTCGTTCTTTTCGCAGATGATTTTCGCGACCGGGGGCCGGCAATCGATTTTCACAGACGCTTGTTGAGGCTGAACGGCTTTGACGCCCGAAACATTTTGTCCTTTCTTAATGGTCGCTTTGATATAGGTTCTGTTTCCATCGGTTTCTTGTGGATCGGTCGATCGCCACAGGGCATCATATTGCACATCATTAAGAGGGAATCTCTCTATATGCTCCGGAAGCCGGCTTCGTATATGAACCTCCCCGCCCTTCAAGCTAAACTTGACCCACAATGCGGATTCGTCGCCTGTTTTAGGGCGGATTTTTCCCTTGGCGTGTTCCGCCCCGGAACGGAATAGGCGCTTGACAGGGGGATGCGGGGCGGATTGCCGGGCTTATCCCGGCGCGGGGGCGGCGGGAAAGGGGAACACAAGCGGAAACCAGGGGGTTCCCGCGTTTCGCC
>JAIRLZ010000164.1 GCA_031259035.1 Treponema sp.
GGCGCAGGCTGCGGCGGCGGCGGGGGACACGGTGTATATCCGGGGAGGAACCTATTATATCGGCAACGATATTGGCGGGTCATTTACCAACTCCTATATGACGGCGTTTCTCATGGAGAAATCCGGCGAAGAGAAGAGCGATGGCGGTGTCAACCGGATCAATTATTTCGGCTATCCCGAAGAGCGCCCGGTTTTCGACATGAGCGGGTTTGACCGCAACACCGGCGCCACTTCTTCGGGGGCCGCCTCAGGGCGTTTCGCCGCTTTTATGATTAAAGGGAGCTATCTCCATTTCAAAAACTTCGAGGCAATCGGCCTGCGGGCGCGGTTTTTAAGCTAAAAACGCGGTTCCATGAAGCGTCCCGTCCGCAAGAGCGGCAAGGGCGCGGGGGAAGCCCCCGTTGGCAAGTATCATAGAGATGCCGTAGGATACACATAGCTGCGCGGCGTCTAGTTTCGTGGCGATGCCGCCGGCGCCAAAGCTGTTCGCGCCGCCTATGCTGATGTCCGCGCGTACCGAAGCGATATCTTTCACTTCGGGTATAAGCTCGGCGTCGCCGTAATCCTTGGGATTTTTGGTGTAAAGCCCGTTTATATCGCTAAACAAAATAAGCAGGTTCGCGCTCCACAGAATCGCGGACTGAGCCGCCAGCGTATCGTTATCGCCAATCTTGATTTCTTCCACGCCCACGGTGTCGTTTTCATTGATGATGGGGATAATACCCTCGTCAACCAGCGTGAAAATCGTGTTCCGCATGTTGAGGCTGCGAATATCGTCGCCAAAATCGTCCTGCGTAAGCAGAATTTGCCCTATGTGGAGTCCGTGCGGGGCAAACGCCCGTTGCCATGCGACCATGAGCTCAACCTGCCCCACAGCGCAAAGGGCTTGCCGGTAATGTATGTCCTTCTTGCGCTCCCACTTGTCAAGCGTAGAAAGTCCCGCGATTTGGGCGCCCGAAGAAACCACTACGATCTGTTTGTTCAGCCTAAAAAGCTCTGACACCTGTCCGGCAAGCGACTCTAAAAAAGAGACGCTTATTCTGCCATTTTTGTCGGCCAACGTATTTGATCCGATTTTTATAACGATCTTTCGCGCTTCCGCTATGAGTTTTGCCGTCATCTACGCCTCTTTTACCCAAGCCTAATCTGCCCGTCGCCCGTTATCCGGTATTTTATGGCGGTGAGGGCGTCTATGCCCATTGGCCCCCGCACGTGGAATTTCTGCGTGCTAATGCCGAGTTCGGCGCCAAAACCAAACTCGCCGCCGTCTGTAAAACGGATTGAAGCGTTGACATACACACACGCGGCGTCTACATGCTGGCAAAACCGCTCCGCCGCCTTCAGATCATTGGTGAGAATGGCTTCCGAGTGCCGCGTTCCATAGCGGTTGATATGCGCAATGGCTTCATCAAGCGTATCCACAGTCTTAACCGCCAGCACGTAATCGAGGAATTCGGTCGCCCAGTCGTCTTCGGCAGCGTCTTTAATGGCGCCCGACGCGGTTGAGGCGGCGTTCTTTGCGCGTTCATCACAGCGGAGTTCCACTTTTCCGGCAAGCCGTTCCGCCAAGAGCGGCATGAGCGCGCAAACGGCGTTTTTATGAACCAGCGCGGTCTCAACCGCGTTGCACGCGCCGGGCTTCTGAATCTTCGCGTTTTCGATGATGTCAACCGCGTTTTCAATATCCGCCGATTCATCGACAAAGATATGGCAATTGCCCTCTCCGGTTTCGATCACCGGAACACGCGCGTTCCGCGCCACTCGCTGAATAAGATCGCGCCCTCCCCGTGGAAGCGCCACGTCAATAAACCCCCGCGCTTGCAGGATCTCGTCAATCTCATCACGGCTGCCCGACGCCGCAAGAGCCACCGCGTCAGGAACGCCCGACGCGCTGAGGGCAAGCCCCGCCTGTATTGCGGAAACAAGGGCGCGGTTGGACTCAAGCGCGGCCGAGGATCCCCGCAGCAACACGGCGCAGCCCGCCTTATACGCCAGAGCGAAGGCGTCTGCCGTAACATTAGGGCGGGATTCGTAGATGACGGCGGCGACGCCCAAAGGCACGGTTATCCGCTCAATGAAGAGTCCGTTTGGCGTTTTCCAGCCCGCCTTCACCGAACCGATTGGATCCTCAAGCCGGATGATGGCGTCAACGCCTTCTATGATGCCGTCAATGCGCGATTCCGTGAGGGACAAACGGTCTATGCGGCTTTCTTTCATGCCGGCGGAACGCGCCCTGTCTACGTCAGCCGCGTTTGCGGCGAGAATAGCGGCGCGGTCCGTGTCAATCGCGGCGCACGCCGCCTTGAGCGCGGCGTCCTTTTGCTCACGATTCTGTTGCGCGAGAACGCTTTGCGCCTGTTTCAAAGTGTGAAAAATAGGTTCCAACATTGATTTATTCCTTGCTTGTTGAGCCTGTTCCAAAACTTCAGTTTTGGAACAGGCTCTGATGTAAAACTTGATTCACGATGGGGTCTCATACCGCGCCCCATCGGGCGGGGAGGTTCATTGTGGCGCAGCCGTATGGACTGCCGCCTTTTACAGCCTCCCTTCATACACCGTCCGCTCCGCGCCGTCTATGGTTACGGTGATATGCTCCTCAAAAAAACGCATGGCATCCGGCGTCTGCTCCACGTATACGATATTCGGGTTGATGTTGAGAATATAGTCTTTCGGCAACTCGGAGGAGCCTTCCAAAATAACGCCGTCAACAATACGAATAATAGGCGTAAACGATTCATCCAGCGTATGGGTTACAAGTATCTCGCCGCCCTTTTTTTTCAAGACTGCCGCGGCTTCCTGTAAATTCGCAACCTTGACGATGCGCCCGCTGGCGCGTCCGCCAAAGCCCTGTACTCCGCGCCGCAATACGGCGCCGATGAGGTGAACGCGGATGCAGTTTGCCGTGAGCGGCGATCCTAACGGCAAGCCTGCGGTGACAACAACCTTTTCAGTCAGTTGCGCGAAGCCCTCTTTAATTACGGCGGCTATACACCCCTGTATTACGGCTTCGGAGTCGCCTTCTTTCTGAACGCTCACCGGCGACACGCCCCACCACAGAAGCAGCCTGCGCCTCACCTTTTCATCGCAGGCTGCCGCGACAATAGGGAGACGAGGGCGGTATTTGCTGATAAGTTGCGCCGTGCGTCCGCTCAAAGTCGGCGTAACAATGCAAACCGCCCCTATGCTATCGGCCGTCAAGGTCGCCGCCTCCGCAATAACGTGGCTCAAGTCGTGTTCGCGCCTGCTCAAAAGATGGTGGCGCTGGACGAGGGTCTTTTCATAGGCGTCAGACGCTTCCACAGTGCGGGCGATGCGATCCATCATTTCAACGGCAAGTTCGGGATACGCGCCGTTGGCGGTCTCGCCGGAAAGCATAACGCAGTCCGCGCCGTCAAGAATGGCGTTCGCCACGTCTCCGGCTTCCGCGCGCGTGGGTCTAGGATTGCGGATCATCGAATCAAGCATCTGAGTCGCGGTAATGACCGGCTTCCCTTTCAAGTTGCACAGATTGATAATGCGCTTTTGCTCAATCGGCACCCGTTCCGGCGGAATCTGCACGCCGAGATCGCCGCGCGCCACCATAACGCCCGCCGAAACGCGGATGATGTCTTCTATATTGTTTAACCCTTCATTATCCTCGATCTTGGAAATCACCTGCATGTCCGATCCGATGGCGGCCAGGTGCTTCTGGATGTCGGTGACGTCCGAGGCTTTGCGGATAAAAGACGCCGAAACATAGTCCATGTTCTGTTGATGCCCGAAGAGAATATCCTCCTTGTCTTGCGCGCTTATGGCCGGAAGCCGAGTATGAACGCCCAAAATATTGACATTCTTTTTTGAGCCAAGTTCCCCGCCCGCCTCAACCGTACATTTTATGACGCGCCCTTCAATGGCGTTCACCATAAGCGCGAAAAGACCGTCCGCGATCAGAATGCGCGCGCCCGCTTTTATATCATCCGCCAGTTTCGTGTAACTCACGGTGATCCGCCCCTTCCGGGTAAACGCGCCTTCCTCGCCAAACAGCCGCGCCGCGTCACCTTCTGCTATGACATCACAAGGCTCTCCGTTGATCAGATCAACATCGCCGCCGCCTTTCACCACGCCCGTCCTGATTTCCGGCCCCTTGGTGTCCAGCATAAGCGCAACCGGAATGCCTTCGGCCTCCGAAGCCCGCCGCACCAACGCGATGCGCTCCCCATGTTCCTCATGGCTGCCGTGAGAGAAATTGAATCGCGCGATATTCATGCCCTTCCTAATGAGGGATCGCGCCATGTCAAGCGAAACTACTGCGGGACCCATCGTACAGATTATATGCGTACTACGAACTGTTTTCATAAGACACCCCAACAGGTATATAATTAGGGAACCTCTAAAAACTGTCGAACCGAAGGTTCGCTAACCGAAGGTTCGCGTTTTTAGAGGTTCCCATTATGCTTTTCAAGGCATGATATTTTTATAGGCTGTTCCAAAACTAACCCGAACAGAGTTCGCAAACCGCGTTTGCGAACGCATCTCGCGTTTTGGAACAGGCTCTTTAAAAAGTGTCTTTAGTGTATATATTAATTGGGTTTGTTTCAAGTGAGCGTTTGTATGTCATAGACCACATCGCGGACCGCCGCCTCTTTCGTCTCCTCCCTTTATCCTAGAGCCTTTCCCAAAACGGGCGGAGCGACAGTTTTGGGAAAGGCTCAGTACATAGATGGCGGGGCAGTTCATTCTCTTGTCGAAAGGGAAGGCGCGCGTGAGGCTGTTCCAAAACGCGCCTTATGGCGTCAGTTTTGGAACAGCTTCTTACCCCTAGAGAACATTGGATACGCCGCAACTGCTAAACCCATAAAGAATTAGCAATTTTCTCCAAAAGCCTGTTCCAAAGGAAAAGATGAAGAAGCATTATACCCATTTTGACACGACACAGTTTGCGGAGGTGGTTGAGGTGCAGGAACAGCTTTTGATTGCCGGAGAGACAAAGAAGAACCCTCACAGAAAACGAAAACTAAACCGGGCAGGAGTGGTGCAATAAATAATCCCCGCCGCAAGCGGCGGGGTATTGAAGATTTCTCCTTGAAATCTTTGCGTATGCGGGGGGGAACAAATCCCCCGCACCCCCAGTTCTAACCGCCCCACGGGGCGGGGTATTAAACCCCCAATGGAATAAAAAGCGGGGTTAGAAAAGAAAAGGCGGGGACACGGAGAAAGTCCGTGTCCTAACCGTACAGAGTAAATCATACAGAGGGCCGCTTCCGGTTTTGCCGGGGGCGGCTTTTTTTTGTCAAAAATTTCAAATTTTGCCTGAAACCTGTCTGTTCGGATAATACCCGCCGGTGAGAAAACACAGCATTTTTAATTGGAACGCCTTTTCTCCGGGACACGTCCGGCGCAGAACATGCGCCTGAAAACACGGGTTTAGGATGAAAATTGCACGAATCACTTACATACAATCGGAACCGGGGCTTTGATAATGGCCTTGTATGAATGAAGCAACGGCTAAAACCCCGGTATTTTCAGGAAAACCATCAAACCGTGACTTTTTTCACGTTCTGTTTTCGGCGGTTACCGGTGATAGTGGACTTGTCATGGCCGGATACGGTCCGGGGAGGAAATGTTGGAACATTTGATTGATATTACGGAACTGGAACGGCGTACCGCCATAAAACAGGCGACTCTGCGGAAATATGTGGCCCAACGGAAAATCCCTTTTATCAAAATTGGGCGGCTGGTCCGTTTTGACCTCTTTGAGATTGAAGCATGGATTAGGGAACGGAAGGTTCCGGCACTGAAAGGAATGGAGGCAAGACAGGATATACCGGAAAACAGACAACTCAATTTTCAGGAAACTCCTGAAATTGTGCATTTTGGTAGGTTTCTTTCCGCCAACTGACAGGGACAATGGCATATATGGCGGACCGGAACCGGCAAGGCAGGTTTTCAAAAGGGGTGGTATCCCGGTAAATGAAAACCCGCGCTAATGTTATATACAGTAGTTCTCAAAAGATATCCCATGAGGTGGAGTGTTTTGTACAGGAAGCACAAAACCGGGAAGGGGGAGC
>JAIRLZ010000223.1 GCA_031259035.1 Treponema sp.
GGACACGATAATCAACACCAAGTGACGCGGGACCTTCGGCGCCGCGTCATAAAGGCGCCTGACCCCACTTCATAAACTTAAGACAAAATCCCCGAAACAGGGTATTCTCAACAAGAGGCGTGGACACGGGAACAGGCCACGCCTCTTGCCGATATACCGCGCTGTACGCCGGGGAAAAACGGATTGACCGCTGTCATGGAACTGAGGCGTTATTTTCAGGCGACGGGGCGCCGGCGGTGGGCGAACAGGATTATTTGAGACAGCGGCAAAACTCAACCCGGACGTGTTCAGGCTGCTGAACCGGGAATACCCGCGGCATTTCTATGGGGGGACAGAAGTGAAGGCCTGGCGGGGGATGGCGGCGCTGGCGGCAGACGGGAGCCGGGTGGAAACGCCGAACAGCGAAGAGAACCGGCGGATATACGGAGAAAGCGAAAACAAGTGCGGGAAGGCGGCGGCGCGGACGAACTTCAGCGGCTTGTACGATGGGTACAACCGGTTTTTTCTGGACATCGGGGTCCGCCATTTCAGGAACAGGCTCTGATAGAAAAGAAACGCCGCGCCGTGAAAAACAAGATGAGAAGTGAAGGTGTGACGGGAAAAGCGAGTCTCTATGCGGAACAGTACCTGCGGGCGCAAGTACTGGTCTATACCATGGTCCAGGATGCCATAACCGGAGCGGAATCGCGGGGGCGACGGAAGAAGCGCGAAAGGCAATCCCGGCGCCAGACCCGGATAAATGAGAAAGCCTTACGTTTATGATGTGGGGGACAGACACCGTTTTGAATGTTCCGGTGAGTTAAAAAACAGGGGATTTTTCAATGAATTATAGAAAAGCGGCGGGGAGAACGGCGCTTTATATCATCACGCATCGTCTTTGGGCGCGTAGGGATTCGAACCCCAGACATCCACGGTGTAAACGTGGCGCTCTAACCAACTGAGCTACGCGCCCTTCCTTGCAATTGCCCAGAGGGAGATTTGAACTCCCATGCTGTTGAGGCACTGGTACCTGAAACCAGCGTGTCTACCAATTCCACCATCTGGGCTTAATTCATCTTGGACGATGTTGGATTTGAACCAACGACTTCTACCGTGTGAAGGTAACACTCTCCCGCTGAGTTAATCGTCCATACTGTTGTATCAGAATAACAAAATCAAACATTTTTGTCAAGACGCATTGGCTCATAAAAAAGCTGAAGGCGCTCCACAAAGTATGATAACCCTCAAAGAAAGCCATATCAAAAACTTTCCAATGGTTGAACAGTCTCTTGGAAAAACAACAAGCCCTGCGAAACGCCCTCCGCATCCGACGTCTCAGCCGGCAGTTGTTCCCTGCCATCCCCACCGTGTACTCTTTCCTCGCCTCCCGCCTGTCTTCCGCAAATGCCGAAAGAAAGCCGTCCCAATCGTCCGTCGCCGCCATGTCATAGCTTATCCCCAGCCGTTTTATCCTCTTCCGCAACTTTTTCGCGGTCTTTAGACTCCGCTTTCCCGATGATATGCGTATATAAGCCGCATTTTGTTCTTCTTTTTCCCTACATAGGTCCAGAATTCGTCCGCCTCAAGGCGGTCATAGCGGGTCCTTTTCAGTTTTATCTGGTATTTTGTCGATTTAAGCGCTTTTAAGACGGCGCTCATGCTTATGCGGAGTGTTATCCCGATGTCCCGTATGCCGACCCCCCTGACAAACATGATTTTTATCATGTTTTTGACCCATGGAAGCGTTCCTTAGGGACCCTGGGGAATCTCCCGCCGCCTTTTCTTCTTCGATCATTTTTGTTATACTCTCTCTATGTATGTTCACCCTAAATTAGCGGCTTTTACCACCGCGCTTGAGACCCTTTTGAACGAGGTTGATGACGAGATGGAAGAAAAATACGCCGGTATGTTCCCGCTGCACCCGAACAGGCCGACGCGAGGGACGAGCGCATATTCTGATATGGATGGACTTTTTGAGATCGCGCCGGATTTTACACCCGGTATAGGTTCGGAACAGGGCAGGGGATATCTCATTTCCTGTAGGGTCGCCACCCTTGCAAACGTGCCTGACACGTGGTTTGAGGCTTTTTTAGATGAGGCGGCGGAACGTGTGCGTGAAAAGTTGCCCGCTTATTTCCCCGGCAGGGAACTGTCCGTAGTACGGGATGGAAGCCGTTATAAGATAATCGGGGATTTCTCGTTGGGGGATGCGTGATTCCGCTGTTTTACCCCGCCGTTTGCCGCGGGGCATGTGAGCATACGCTCTGAGCGATTCGCTATGCTGGTGAAATGACGAAAGAACAAAAGGCATTGATTGCCGTGAGCTGTTGCGTTCTGTTTTGGGGCTTTTCTTTTATATCAATAAAAGTTGCGATAGCGGTGTATCCGCCGATGACGCTGGGATTTCTCCGTTTTGCGCTTGCGGCTTTTTTCTTTGTTTTGGCGCTGTCCATTCAACGCATTCGGCGGAGGGTGAGCGTCAGGCCAACCCCCAGCTCCACGATTGAAGAAAAAAAAGAAAAAATCGAAAGCCGCGATCTTCCCTGGCTGATAGGCGGAGGGCTTGCCGGTGATACGCTCTACTTCTTTTTTGAGAACAATGGCGTCGCCCTAATATCAGCGTCCGAAGCTTCTCTGATTGTGGGGGCGATTCCGGCGCTTGCCATGATCGCCGAATGGGTTGAACGGAAGGCGCGGGCGTTGCGTGGAGCAAGCGACCCAACAGACAGGAAGGCGGCGTTTATGATTGCGCTGTGGCGGTGGATCGGCGTACTGTTGTCCATTGCCGGCGTCTGGTGTGTTATCGGCGCGTCTTTGGCGATCTCCGGCAATGTATGCGGCTATGTCTTCATGGCGGGCGCGGCTGTGGCGTGGGTTGCGTACTGTTTTCTCACACGTCCGCTTTTTAAGCGGCATAGCCAGTTCTTCATTGTCTTCTGGCAGACGATTTTCGGCTTCATCGGCTTCATTCCTTTCGCCATGCTTGAAATCCCCCAATGGGGAACGCCGAATGCCGTAGAGATCGGACATATTGTATTTCTGGGACTTTGCTGTTCCGCGCTTGGCTATTGGCTGTACAATTATGCGTTGGAGACACTTGACGTCGTTGTTTCGTCAGTGTTCATCAATCTCATCCCGGTTGTCACTGTGGCGGCCGGCTACTGCATACTCGGCGACCGTCTCAGCCCACTCCAGTGGGCGGGCGCTGTTCTGGTGGTTGCAGGCGTCTCACTCGCCGTACGGAACAAAGGGTGAGGCTCTCCCAATTGGCGCCGATTCCACCGGCTATTTTCACCTTGATCTGGCTATAGCCCCGATTGCCTCCAGAACGCCCTCAAGTCAAGCGAAAAACCCTATCCGCCATTTTAGTATGGCGATGCCCACGCCTATGTTTCGAGCACCGGAATCGCGTCGCTTTGGGCAATCTTCAGATGAAGCTTAAGAATGCAAAAAAGGGCGACATTATATCCAGCTCGGAGAACGCAAATCTGGCTGGATTAAGGCATAAGCAAGACAGCCGCCCCGGTTGCCGGAGGTTATACCGGTTCCATGTTCCCCATAGCGTTTCGCAGGATGGAGTTCATGCGGGTTTGATAGCTTTTGCCGCCCTGTTTCAACCATGCTACAATGTCGGCGTCCAGTTTGCAGATGAGCCTGTTCCAAAACGCGAACCTACGGTTCGGGTTAGTTTTGGAACAGGCTCTTGGAGAAAATTGCTAATTCTTTTCTCTTTTCGAGGCTTTTCTGGCCGATATAATCCGTACCATATCATCGCCCGCTCTATAAAGCTGACAAACAAAATTCTTCCGCTTGCGCTCCCAATGGCAATAACCCGGTCATCCTCCTCGCTATGGGCAGCATCATAGTATTCACGCCGAAGGGGATCGCTGAATATATGGGCGGCTTGGACAAAGCTGATACCGCGCCGTTTGATATTCAACTGGTCCTCGTTATCGTTCCATACGCGGTATGGTATAGAGCAAGGATAGGCGGCTGGAAAGAATATGCAAGTCAACGGCCGCTGGGGGCTACACCTTACATGATGGCTGGATGCGTTTCCAAAGTGTTTTTTTAGGATGCTGTGCCGCTAAAGATATGTATAAACGGTAGCCCTGGGGGGCTTTTCTCAATGTCCGTGAACTGCGCCAAATACTCTCCGACCAAGAACTTGTCGCTGAAAACGTGGGCTGGGGCTTCATTGTTTTTCAGGAACTCGATAAGAGCGAAACCGCCAGCTTCGGCTGCGGATTTGGTTCTTGGATTACGAAACTGCGCCAACTCAAGGGGGAAGTCCTGGAAGCTACGGCGTTTCCACTGCCGGCAGATTCTTTCAGACAACCCGCTTATGGCGTTAAGCGAAATCTGAAAAGTTTTTGCTTCATTACGCATGGGCGTAATGAAGGGTCTAGGAACACGGGGCATATCCTACTCCAAAAACGCGAAAGATAATCACATGGTAAACGCACGATTCCACGCAGGTTCGTTTTGGAGTGAAAAGGCTTATACGGTAAGGAATTACCGTATAAGCAAATAATTCATGAGCCGCACGGGATTCGAACACGTGACCCACGCCTTAAAAGGGCGTTGCTCTACCGACTGAGCTAGCGGCCCTACTTTAAAAGTAGAATGACATTATAACAGGCTTTAAAAAAAATGTCAAGAGGGCGAATTGCCTCATAAAAAATCTTACCCAAAAGAGACCATGCCTCACATTGAAAATGTTACCCAAATTATAATAAGGGCGCTCGAAGGAGGACGTCCGAATGGAGTTAAACATGAAAACAAAACAGGCGGTACCAAGGGAATATAAAACCCGGTGTCAAAAGGCCGCGAAAAAAGCAAAGGCGGCGGGATCGATGAGTTCACCCGGTTGGCAGGCTGCCACCGGAAGCCCGCTATCCGGGTTTTAAACGGCAAGCCGGTCAGGGAAATCTTGTTCCCGGTGGGCGGGAAGCCGGTGAAACTCAAACCGGAAAAGAAGCGTCCCGCCTGCCGCGGCGGCGCCAACCGGCGGGAAACCGTTGAGACCCCCGGACTCCCGCACAGCCATTCCCGCCACAAGAACGGCGACTGTTTGCGGACCTCTGGTCCGATTCGAACAGAAAAACAACGCCTTTGTCAGGAACTATGCCGGCTGCCGCCGCTATGACGCCGAAGAAGAGCGCGCCGCCCTCAATCGCGCCCGCTTGTTCCCGCGTCCGCTTGCCAACGTTTTTCCCCCAACAAGAAGCTTTTACGCAAGGACAATGCCCGTTCCAAGACGGTCAAGGTTTATGGCAAAGCCTTAAAAACGCCCCGCCGGCGGCTCGTGGAATCTTCCCCGGCGGAGAAAGAGAAGGCCACACCCTCCGCCCGGCGGGCGCGCTTGTTTTTCCGCCGGTGAAAAACCCTCCGCGCTCTGGAGGGACCTTTGCATACGGTTGTTTCGCTCAAGCCGCTCCCAACGGGAATACGCCGGATGCGTGGACGCGGACGCTTCGCTTCATTTTCATCTCACTGTGGAAAAGATGTGAAAAACATCGCTTGACATTCTATACTTTTGTTCTTATAGTTAAATAAATTAGAGGAGGTCTTATGCATAAGCATAGTACTTTTGGATTTTGCGCGGCCATTGTCGCTATGGTCGTCTTTGTCGGATGCGGAGGTGGATCTGCAAAGATCGATTACCGCATGAATATCGCGGGACTTGACGCGAATAGTTACTTCAACTGGAATGCGAAAGGCGTTTCAGTGCAGGATGGGTTTGACGCCGCTACAGGCGCGAGCAAGGCGAAATCGACCACACGGTTCGATCAAGCCGTAACCTATGATATCCCTGAAAATGCGGCGAAATATACGGGATATGCCTTGCCGGGCAGTTTGCGCGGTCTGTTTCTGTATCCGGTTTCGGCGGACAGCACCCGCGTCAACGACGACCTTACGGTGACGGCCAATGGCAAACAGGTTGTCATCCGCTACGTGCATCGTGATTCGGCGTATGAAATCACCACAGACGCGAACGGCAAGCTGGATGTTCTGACTGGTTGTAAAGCCGCCCGCGGCATTGCCACCACCGAGGATCAGCATTCGTTCACCTTGAAGCCCGAATTCTCCAAGACCGGAGAAGCGTCCGGCAATATGACGGATTTCGATTGGTCAAAAGCGACGCTGACTCCCGATGTTTTCAGCGCCAACGCGACCCGGCATTATACCGGCGACTTGGATGTAGCGTATGCAAACAACTATCTCACCATCAAAGGCTCATTGAAAGAAGTTAAATGAACCGCTTCGCGCTTTGCGCGCGCCGCTCTTTAGAGCGGCGGATAGAGGCGTTGCAAGCCGCGCAGCCGCCCAACAAAGTTGTCCAACGCCTCTATTGCTGTTCTTCACATTCTGAAAAATGAAACAGCAGAAAAACGAAAAGTTTATTCTTATGACTACGGCGTCTGTGGAAGGGCTGGTTATGAAAATGGCGGCTCCGACCATCACCATTATGCTGGTGTCCGCGATGTACAATATGGCGGACACCTACTTTGTGGGTTCCCTCGGCACAAGCCAAACCGCCGCGGTGGGGATATCTTTTTCGCTCATGGCTGTCATTCAAGCGATTGGCTTCTTCTTTGGGCAGGGCGCGGGCAACTACACATCACGCGCTTTGGGCGAAAAGAACATGCAAGGCGCGGGGCGTATGGCCGCGACCGGCTTTTTCACCGCATTCGGGTTGGGATGCGTTCTCTCCATAACCGGCAACCTGTTTCTCACGCCGCTCGCCCGGTTGTTGGGCGCAACAGACACCATGGCGCCGTATGCCCGCGCATACCTGCGGTTCATCCTGCTTGGCGCTCCCTTTATGATAAGCTCCTTCATGCTGAACAACCTCCTCCGTTTTCAGGGGAACGCATCGCTCTCCATGATCGGCATGGTGACCGGGGCGTTGCTCAACGTGGGGTTGGACGCGCTTTTCATATTTGTGTTTCATTTGGGGGTGATGGGCGCATCCCTCGCCACCATGATAAGCCAGATCGCAAGCTGCTCGATCCTCTTTGTGATATGTTGCGCTGGAAAAGACACGGTACGTATTCTGCCCCTGAATTTCTCTCCCACGCCGTCCGTCTACGCCGAAATAGTGAAGGGCGGACTGCCTTCCCTTTTACGTCAAGCGCTGATAAGCGTGGCGGCCATTTTCTTAAATCATGCGGCCGGAGGGTTCGGAGATCATACGGTTGCGGCGATCTCCATTGTCAACCGCGTGACGCTTATATCCGCCTCCGTTGTCTTGGGCGTGGGTCAGGGCTTCCAGCCCGTGTGCGGGTTTAACTACGGGGCGAAAAGATTTGACCGCGTAAAAAAAGCCTTCTGGTTTTCGGTGCGCTCAACCGCGGTCCTGCTTGCCGCAGTCGCCGCGGCCGCCTTTATATTCGCGCCGCAGATCATCGCGTGGTTCAGAAAAGACGACGCCGACGTAATCGCAATCGGCGCGCTCGCCCTGCGCTTCCAGTGTTTCGCCCTTCCATTCGGCTCATGGATAGTGCTTAACAACATGCTCCTGCAAACCACCGGCAACGCGCTTTCGGCAAGCGTGTTAGCCTTCGCCCGCCAGGGGCTGTTTCTCATCCCGCTGATCTTCATCCTTACGCCGCTCTTGGGCGTACGGGGCATACAGCTTGCAACCCCCATTGCGGATATATGTACGTTTATATTGGCAATTCCGCTTGGGGTCAAGGCGCTTCGGGAAATGGGGCGGCGCTGAAAACGGCGAGATTTGCCGCCGTTACCGCTCATAGACGCAGGCGGGAGGAGGCGCCCGGATTCCGCGCTTTACGGGGCGGCAAGGGAGCCGCTTTTTCTCAAAAATCGTCCGTTATTTCCCATGAATGTTTCCGTTTCATTTTCCCCTCCCGCTTCTTGTTTCGGAGGGTTCTCCTCTGTTGTTTAGGGATAAGTTCTATGTCGCTTCATTTCACGAGAAGAGAAGGCGCGTCCGTTGAAAAAGAAACTTCATTTAAGCCCCCTCTCTGTGAGACGGAAGACAGAATGTTCCGCAATGCGTTGCCGCTTCCACAGTGGGATTGCACCAGCAGGATATTCTTCTGCAACGCCTTTTTCTTTGCCACAGCGACCATCTCATGCGCCGTAGGGTGAGTGAAAAGGACAATCAACTCAGGATTGCCAATCAACCTGTCAAGGTTGCTCTTGGGCTGGGTAAAAATCTTCGCCTTGTACGCATATTTCTTGCAGATAGCTTGGTAATGGCATACCATACAGTCGTTTCCACCAATAATAACCACCTTCATACATTGCTCCGGCACATCCGCGCCAGACCTGACTCACAGGGCGCGGCGCATATATGCCGCGCGGCGTTTGTACTTTTCATACTGCATTCCTTTTTTGATTGCACACAGGCTTTTCCCGCAATCTCCGCGGTTTCCGTACATTCCGCAACATCCATTCGGACTCTTGGCGCCGTTGCGTGAGGGACGCCTTTTGCCGCATCTTAAATAATACTTAACTTATAGTATTAGTATGATTATCTCTATGTTGTTTGTCAAGCGCCTTATACGCAACTGCCGGCATTGGAAAAGGATTTGAGAAAAGCGGTTAAGGCAAGGATTAAGCCAGTCCGGCTTTTTTCCGTTCGTGAAACCCGCGTCAACAATAGTACGGCTGTATAGTGGTACAGCGTTGTGTATAAATTGTGAATAAATATGCTCGTCTAAGATTCAAAACCGCAAAACAGGAGAAAAGCCTGTCAAAATTCACAATTCGAATTCTTAAACTCTGTTGATATTTTATTTAATTCATTGTTATACAACATATTAATTTAAAAATCAAAAAATTCCGCAATCTGATGTGACAAAAACCAGCAAGTATGCTATACTATCAGCGATTGTGCAAAACATGTGAATAGTTGTGAATTTATATAAGGGGAGCATCTGGAAACTTTTCAGACGCTTCTTGGAAAAAATCGCCTATTCCTTGTAATACGAACAATTACGACAAACCAACCTTCTTCATAGGATACTATAAGGATATATCATGGCGGATTGGGATTACGAATTTTTTTGGAAAGAAACCTTGAATCAAATGTATGAGGAACTCGGCGAACAGGAATTTTCACGCTGGTTCACCCTGCTGGAGTATCGGGGCGCAACGGAAAACACTATTATGCTGGGCGTACCATCAAATTTTTACCGTGAAGAAGTGAAACGGCGGTATAAAATCCGCATTGAAGAAAAGCTCAAGCTGATAATAGAAAAAGATATGACGCTTGTTTTTGAGATTGTTCAGCAACAACCCAAAAAAACAACGATTCAATCGCCTCCGGCGCCTCAAGAAACCAAACCATCCGGTGAATTCAAAGAAAAAATGGAGCGGCGGGACGGCGATTTCTCAAATCAGACGAGAAACTCAGACGTTCCAAAATCTCAGCCTGTGCATAATACAACAAAGCGTCATCCGCAACTAAAACTGGATTACAACTTCGACGCCTATGTCATCGGAGACAACAACAGTTTCGCGGCGAACGCGGCGCTGGCAATAGCGAAGAATCCGGGCGTCACCTACAATCCATTTTTCTTGTACGGCGGCGTAGGACTCGGAAAAACGCACCTATTGCAGGCAATCGGCAACTATGTGTACGCCCACACTCCTGACACAAAAATTGTGTATATCAACACCGAAGCCTTCCTCAACGAGTATGTCGACGCTCTTAAAGAAAAAACCATGAGTTCCTTCAAAAAAAAATACCGGTATGTTGACGTGCTGCTTATGGACGACATTCATTTTGTACAGGAAAAAGAAGGGCTTCAAGAAGAGCTTTTTCATACGTTCAACGCCTTGTACGAATCAAACAAGCAGATCGTTTTCACGTGCGACCGCCCGGCTGCGGAATTGAAAAAAATTTCAGACCGCTTGCGCTCCCGGTTTGAACGGGGTCTCAACATCGATCTCCAGCCGCCAAATTACGAGACCCGCTACGCCATTCTTAAAAAAAAGGCGGAGTCGAAAAATGTACCTATTCCCGATGAGGTGCTCGCGCTTATAAGCAAAAACGTCTCTTCAAATGTTCGTGATCTTGAAGCCGCCCTCACCACCTTGATAGCCTATGCGGATCTGGTGGGAAAGACCATCACCGTCGAGACTGCGCGGCAACAGCTCAAAGACGTATTCGCGGCTCCCAAGCAGACCAATATGTCTATAGACATTATTCAGCGGGTGGTGTCGGAACATTTCAAAATAACGCCCAATGATCTGAAAGGAAAGAAAAAGTCCCAGAATGTGGTGTTTCCGCGCCAGCTCGCCATCTATATTTCCCGTGAAATCACCGAATTCTCCACAACCGAGATAGGGCAGGCTTTCGGCGGGCGGGATCATACAACCGCGATGCATTCATGCAACAAAATCAAAGAGCGTATACAAGCGGACCCTACGCTTGATTCAACCATACAAAGCCTTATCAGAATGATAAAGGAGTATAACGCCAAAACGTAACAATAGAGGCTGTTCCAAAACTTCAGTTTTTGGAACTGGCTCAAATATCACTTGTAAATTTGTGAATTCTTATGTATAATATGGTAAAACCAGTGTATTTATAAAAAAAACGGCGAGTACTGTGGAAGGAAAGAAGTCTTTTCCAAAATTTGTGCAAGCCGCAACAGTTTGAGTCAAAATGAGATAGACGCCTTATACACATGTTATGGCATCTTATTATTACTATTATTATATATATATAAATTTTTATAATAGTAAGAGAAAGGAGAAAGAAATGAAATTTTCTTGCGAGCGGAGTGTTCTGCTTAAAGAGATCGGGATAGCCCAGGAGATCATCGCTTCAAAAAACGCCATCTCCATCCTGTCAAATATTTATATTGAAGCGGCGAATGACGCGCTGGTCATCAAAGCCACCGATATAAAGGTCAACTTTGAGACAAAGGTTCCGGTCTCCGTGATAGAACCGGGCGCCGCGACCGTGTTTTGTGATAAATTTTTGGGCATTTTAGCTTCCATACCGGAAGGAGAATTGGAATTTGAGCATGTTGACACGATGGTCATCATAAAGCCGGCGACCAAGAAGGTTAAGTTCCAGCTTAGAAGCATCGCCTCCGAAAATTTTCCCGTGTTTCCAGAGCCAAATGAAAAATCGTTTTTTTCCGCGCCTATAAAAAATTTTAAGGAAATGATACACCAAACCGTATTCGCGGTTTCCGATGACGAGTCTCGCTATTTTATGACCGGCGTTTTGTTTGAAAAGGACGGTTCCAAAGTGAATATGGTGGCGACGGACGGCAGACGGCTCGCTTTTATAAGCAAGGAAATTGATGATGACGCGCCTGATTTCTCCGGCGTTATTGTGCCGCCGAAGATCCTCAACATCATTATGAAACGAGCGGGAGACGAGGGTCTCATCTCGATTTCCGTTACGGATAAGATCATTTTTATGCGTTTCGGTTCATACAACCTTTCATCTGTTTTGATTGAAGGGCAGTTCCCAAACTACCACCGCGTTATTCCTGAAAACCACGAGTATAGCTTTACCTTAAACCGCATAGAGACCCTTGACGCCCTCAAGCGCGTGTCGCTTTTTGTTGAGAAATCGCACCGCATCTATTTGAGCTTGACGCCCGGCGTACTTGCGATAGCGTCTGAAGAAAGCGAACTCGGCGTTGCGAATGAAGAGATTCCGTGCAAATACGACGGAAACGCCGTCTCAATCGCCATGAATTACCGGTATGTGGAAGAACCGTTCAAGGTGATAAGCGACAACGATATAAGCGTCTATTTCACCGACCCAAGCAAAGCGGTGACTATTAAACCGGAGCCGGAAAGCGACTTCTTGCATGTTGTGATGCCCATGCAGCCTTAGTCAGCGGCATGCGTATATCATCGCTGCGCTTTATTTCTTTCAGAAATTTGCGGGATGTTGAAGTTGACACTCACGCGAAGGATGTTTTTTTAGTTGGCGAAAATGGGCAGGGAAAGACCAATTTTCTTGAAGGCATCTATTTCTGCTCGTACGCTTCATCGTTTCGTTCGGTGAATGACCGGGAGCTTATTCGTAAAAATGAGCGCGTCTCCAACGATGCGGCTGGAGACGCCGAAAACGCCGGAGACCTTGAAGAGAAAAAAAGCAAAGGCTGTTCGGCGCTGGCGCGATTTGCCGCTCAGGGTGAGCGGAATGTACAGAACGCGCCGGCGCAAAATGCGCCAACGCTCTATAAAAAAATTCTGGTGAAAATAGAAAACAGCCGCAAGACCGTCGTCGTTGATGGAAAAAAAGTCGAAGACCGGAAAGATATCATTTCTATAATGCCGTGCATTGTGTTTTGCCATGAAGATATGATCTTCGCCGCAGGCGTTCCAGAAGACAGACGCTGGTTTTTCGATCAAAGCCAGAGCCTCTATGATCCCGTTTATCTGGACGATCTCCGCAATTACCGGAAAATTCTCAAAACCAGAAATAGCGTACTGAAAGACTATGAAAGCGGCGCTTCCCATACAATGCGGATGCTTGACGCGCTCGATCCGCAGTTGGCGAAATACGGCGTGAATATTATGAAGAAACGCGCCGGCGCGGCGCGGCTTTTTTCACAGACGTTTACGCCGCTTTATACGTACGTTGCGGGTATTGGCGATATTGAAGTGCGGTACATTCCTTCATGGAACGCACGGCAAAGCCGTGGCGCGGCGTCAGATTCAGTCGAAGAGTCCCTTTGTGATGGTGAAGAGCTGGAGGAAGAAGCGATTATTGAGTTGTTGAAAAAACGCCGCGAAGGAGACGTTTCTTTTGGCGCTACAAGGATGGGACCCCACCGCGACAAATACGTGTTTACCTGCGGCGGCGCTGATTTTGCAAGAAACGCTTCCACAGGCCAGCGTCGGCTTCTTGTTTTGTTGCTGCGTGTCGCGGAAGCGAAGCGGTTTTCGGACATGAGCGGAAGAAAGCCGGTTTTGTTGTTGGACGATGTGCTTTTGGAGCTGGACCCGGAAAAACGCCGCAGGTTTCTTGAAGTTTTGCCTGAATATAATCAGGCGTTTTACACGTTTTTGCCGGAAGAGCCATACCAGCGGTATCGGACGGCTGACACGATTGTCTATACCATGTCCTGCGGCAGTCTCTCAAGGATGGAATGATGAAAAAGGCGGGTGATCTTCTTCCAGTTTTTTTCGATGAATACACCGGCGGGCGCAATGCCCGCAGCATTTCGAAGGTATTCACCTCGTGGGCTGCCGTCGCCAGAGAGCGGCGAATCCCGGCGGCGGTGGATCACGCCCAAATTGTTGAGCTTGAGCGAAATATTGTGCTTATTGAGGCGGATCATCCGGGGTGGATACAGATATTACAGACCAAACAGCACGAGCTTTTGGAGAGTTTCCAGCGGCGGTTTCCAGAATTGACCATCAATGGCGTTTCATTCCGCTTGAGCAGAGGCGCGATACAGGCGCGTGAGGATGATGGCGCGGACAAAGCGGGCGGCGTGGACGAAGACTTGGGCGTTTCTGAAGTGGGCGCCGCATACGCAACGCCAGCGGCGCCGCCAACCGATGTGTTGTCGAAAATTGAAAACAGCGAGGCGTTTAAGAAACTTGTGTCAAATTTTGAAAAAGGGAAACTATAACATGAATGGATATACCTATATGATTGCGGAAGGATTAAGCGGAGCCATTCCTGCCGCCATAAGCATTGCGGAGAAACAATTCGGCTTTGGTCTCGATTCTGAACGTGTTTGCTACCCCCTAATTGGCGTCCTACCGGCGGCGGGGCTGTACAGCTGTTTCTGAAACCGGCGACAACCCTTTTCGGCGCATTGTCATTAAATTGGCAATTTATTCAAGGAGAGAGGGTGTAATATCCCGCCGCTCTGCGCTAAACTTGATTCGCGCATGTCTTTATATTCTATTTCCGGGCGAATTGATTCCGTTCAGATGCGAATCGCCGGAGTTCTGAACTCCGATCTCCAAGTTAAAGGATAAAGGTCTGCGGTTAAAAGCAAAAAGTCCCATGTTAAAGGATATAGGTTTCAGGTTGAAAGGCAAGAGACCCAGGTTGAAAACACCGGCGCCGAAGATCCGAACTGGAAGTTTTGAGCTTTGAGACGGGGATGCCGGAGTTCAGACGCGGCCCGCAAACGCGGCCGCTGGCGAACCGGCCAAATTCCCTCGTAAAAAGAGCCTTTCCCAAAACGCGCGGAGCGGCAGTTTTGGGAAAGGCTCAAAATTCATACAAATTTTTGTTTGAAACTGATTGACATTCGCATGTCCTATGATATACTGGAATTATGCAATAAATCCGCCCTATGCGTTAGGCGTGGGCGCCAGGGGGATCAGGAGTTTGGTTCCGCCTGACGAAAACCCTCTTCTTGCGGAGAGAGACTATTTTTTTTAGGAGAGAGCTATGAAACGCTCTGAATCAAAAGCGCGGCGTTTTCACGCCGTCCTCGCCGCCGCGCTTATTGCGGCGGCGGTACTTGCGGTACTGTCCTCCTGCGATGCGGCTGGATCGCCAATCCCCCCCCCCCCCCCGAAGCGACTGACAGCGTAGCGCCTGAAATCGGCTATAACGCCGGGGATGTGGTGGCGGTGAAGGTGGGGCTGCCACAGCGAAGAGAGGGCGGCGCCAGGTCCATAAGCCCTGACTCTGCGGCCCACTTCGCGGATTCCTACGAGGCGGTGTTCAGGAAAGTTGACCCGCTAAATAGCGACGAGAATCCAGATAATGATGATCTGACTAAAGACGTGTACTACCGGGGCGCGGGCGACGCCGGGCAAGAGTATATAAGCGTGGCGGTTCCCGTAGGGGATGATTATGAGGTTCTGCTCCTTGCGGGGATTGGCCGGACTCTTGTGGGGGCCGGGTATAGGGGAAAGAACTACAGCGAAGAAGACAAGGCTAATGGCAAAGGCCCCGTGGATATTGAGGCCGGCAAAGCGAATGAGGTCGCGATAGAGGTTGTGGCTTTCCCGCCTCAGTGGAACACGAAGGCGGAGCATGAGGGAGTACAGGGGGTCTTCCTTGACGCCAACCACCCAAATGACTTCATGTTTGTCTCTAATTTAACACTTTCCATAAAAGACCGGCATCTTCAACAGGGACCGGAGGATGGACTGCCCGAAAACCTTCCAACGAGCTCGCTTACTATACTATTTAATCTCGGCAAATTTGAGCCGTTAATGCTGGCTGACGCCAAGACGGCTTCCTCTTCCCTCCTGAAGCTGACCCTTGAGTCTGCTCCGGTTGTCCGGGTTTTTCCCCGTTATATCAAGGATTACTTTCCCCCTGTTGACAGTCAATTTGTTACAGCGGAAAATAGCCCCTACATAGCAAGTCCGGATCAGCATACGTATACAATTGAGGAAATGCCAGAGCTTGGGGAGGGTGTGGCAAAGTACAAAATGCTTATGTATATAAACTCGTCCATCCCGAAAAGGGATGTGGACGCATTGATCCAGTTTGACTTGAAATACCGGGCGTTTGGCTTCGAGGGTTCTGGAGGAAGGGTCTGGACCATCAGGAACGGCCTGTATAACACGCCGGACGACCAGCCTGAGCTTGATGGAGAAGGAAACGCCACCGGCAGGGGCGCGGGCGCGGGGAGCTACATCCCGGTCATATTCGGCGCCGGAACCCCTGCGGAAAAGAAAGGCCAGGAAACGATAATCTACGTCGACTGACGCTTCGCGCGGGCTTCCCCAAAGCCCGGCGAGCCGCCCGTCGCCGCGCCGCAGTCCGCGTCGGGCGGGGCTTCCCCGTTATGTTTTATCGACAAACTGATCCGTCCGCCCGCTCTCGCCCGTCGCCTGCCATAGAAAGGGGACTCACAGCGGTCTCGCGCTGTTGATAATCCTGCCGCCAGTTCTTTACATCATCGGGTATACATCCGTAAATTTGCTGGCCGTCA
This sequence comes from Treponema sp., assembly GCA_031259035.1. Taxonomy (GTDB): domain Bacteria; phylum Spirochaetota; class Spirochaetia; order Treponematales; family Breznakiellaceae; genus JAIRKH01. Next base: position 15,855 of record JAIRLZ010000223.1, read on the forward strand.
TTTTGCTCAGCATATAGTTTGGGTTTTGCATCGGCTGGGCGAGCCATTTAGCCGCTGATACGTTCAACCGCAAGGGATCTCCGTGGCTGTATCCGCTGGACGGAAAATCTTATCATATAGCGAGCGTTGTTACAGGCGGCAAACGGGAATGCGCCTTCAGAAAAGTTCGCGTTGTTGCGTTCAGCGCCACGCATCTGGCGTGGTATATGTGCAAGCGGGCGCTCAAGCTCCCGTTAGCCCCGCTAGACATTCCGCCCCGCAATCCCTATACTCTTTTTATGGACAAATTACGCATTTTGATCCCGAAAGGACGGATTTTTGACAATATATCCGCCCTGTTCAACGACGCGGGTTTCCCGATCTCCCTTGCGGACAGGACGTACCGCCCGGTCATTGGCGCGGAGTGGCTTGACGCGAAGATAATGAAGCCGCAAAACGTGGGGGCGCTGCTTGAACTGGGCAGCCATGACGCGGGTTTCACCGGCATAGACTGGCTGCGGGAAACCGGCGCCGATGTTGAGGAAATCATGGACTTGGGATTCGATCGCGTTCGTATTGTGGCTGCGGTTCCGGCGGAATTTGATCTTTCCGAGCTTAAACGAAAAAAAATCACCGTGGCGACCGAATATGTCCGCCTTGCGCGGGAATGGCTTGCAAAAGAAAACTATGATTTCCGCATACTCCGCACCTACGGCGCTACGGAAGTGTTTCCGCCCGATGACGCGGACATGATCGTTGACAACACCTCGTCCGGGCAGACTCTGCGGGACAACGGCTTGCTGATCATTGACACGTTGCTTGAATCGTCGACCCGTTTTGTCGTGTCAAAAGCCGCGCTTGCGGATGCGGAGAAACGCGGGCGCATTGAAGAACTCGCCATGCTTTTCAAGGCCGTTCTTGACGGGCGGGAGCGGGTGATGCTTGAAATGAACGTAGCCGAATCGCTCTTTGACGCGCTCATCGACTCGTTGCCCAGCATGAGAAGCCCTACTGTGGCGCCGCTTTATGGAGACAACGCCGGTTTTGCGGTCAATATAGCAGTCAAAAAGAGCGAAGTTCCTGATATTATTCCACGCTTGAAAAAACTCGGCGCCACCGACATTGTTGAATACGACTTGCGGAAGGCCGTGCCATGAATAGAACAGCCGAAATTCACCGGACAACCAAAGAGACGGATATTCGTCTCACTCTTAATCTTGACGGCGCTGGAGCCGCCGCGCTGGAGTACCCCATCGGGTTTATGAAGCATATGCTCAACACCTTTGCGAAACATGGGCTTTTCGACATGACAGCGCGGGCGTCAGGCGATCTTGACGTGGATCAGCACCACCTTATTGAAGACACCGGCATCGCGCTGGGTCAGTGTTTCGCGCAGGCGCTGGGTGATAAACGGGGCGTCAAACGGTGTGGAAGCTGCCTTTTCCCTATGGACGAGACATTGGCGCGCGCGGCTGTCGACATTTCCGGCAGAGCCTTTCTGTCATTCAACGGAGGGCTTTCCGGCGCGCCGCTTGTTTCCGGCGCGTTTTCCTTTCAAACCGATACTGTTGAGGATTTTTGGCAGGGCTTCGCCACAGCTGCGGGAGTCGCGCTCCACCTCGACATTCTGCGGGGGCGAAGCGATCATCACAAAATCGAAGCCTTGTTCAAAGCGTCCGCCCGCGCCTTGCGGGACGCGGTGGAGATTGACGGACGGGCGCGGGACGCGATTCCCTCGACAAAGGGCATCCTTGACCGGCTTGATAAGCCGCTGCTTGATAAGCCGCTGCTTGATAAGCCGTTGGTGATGGTATGATTGGCGTGATTGACTACGGCGCCGGAAACCTCGGCTCGGTGATGAACGCCTTGCAACGGCTCAACGCCCCAGCCCGTTTCGTACGAGGGCCTGAAGACATGCGTTGCTTTGAGAAAATCATTTTTCCCGGGGACGGGCATTTCGCCACGGCGATGGCTTCCCTTGAACGATCTGGCTACGCCTCAGCCCTTAAGGAATGGGTGCAGGCGGACAAGCCGTTTTTGGGAATATGCATAGGGTTGCAGCTTTTATTTGAGGCGTCTGAGGAAGCGCCGCCGGTTGACGGCAAGGCGACAGGAGGCTTGTCCATTGTTTCTGGAACGGTGCGGCGGTTTCCGGGCAGAAAAACGCCGCAAATCGGCTGGAACAACACGAAGTCCCGCCCCTCGTCACGGCTCTTCAAGGGGCTGCCGGAAAATTCTTTTTTTTACTACATACATTCCTTTTACGCCGATCCTGACGACGACGCGGTAGTCGCCGCTGAAGCGGATTACTATCTTACGTATTGCAGCGCGGTGGAACGGGGCGCCCTGTGCGCCGTACAGTTTCACCCTGAGAAATCGGGCGCGACCGGACTCAAACTGCTGGAAAATTGGACCCTCTAAAGAGGATTTTCTAAGCGGGGTTCTCAGGGCGTCCTTCACGGATCCCGACAGGTGAAGCGCGGCCGTTTGAAAACGCGGAGCCACTTGAGCTTGTTCCAAAACTGACGCCATAAGGCGCGTTTTGGAACAGCCTAACTTAAAAAAATCGCTCGTAAGGCGAAAAATCGTACTGATAAACCGCGCCGCTTTCACCGATATATTTGGGATCATCCATGATAATATCATCAATCCGCCAGCCCGCTTGGGTATATTCGATCTCCGCCGGCGTGCTATTCTCATCCGGCGGCGCGGCAGGTTCCGGGTCGCCGGCTTCCACGCTTTCCGCCGTTTCATCATCTTGCGCGGCGTCTTCCTTTTGCACGATTACCGGCGCGGCGTCTTGAAACCTAACATAAATCTCCCCGACAATCCATTGCTCCCTGCCGACGAAACGGAATATGAATGAAGTGGCGCCATCCGTCTCCTTTCTCCCGCCGCCAAGACGGAATTTCTGTGGGGAAATCGCGTCAACTGACGCCTTTGTACGCCGCCATACATCGCCGCTTATACCTTCGGCCTCTTGTTGTTGACCGAGGAAACTGCCGAGCGCCTTCTTTACATAGCCGTACGCCTCTTCCGGCGCATCGCCGATCCCCAACTCCCCGATGATCATGTCTTCTGGATAACGGGCGGCCTCGCCCTTCTGGGGTCTGGAAAGGCTGTCGGGAAGCAGTCCGCCGCCTTCCCCGGCGGTTGCCGTCAGGAAGGCGATTGCTATCGCGCAATAGAAAGGGATTGTTCGCATACCGCAATTATAAACAGCCGGAAGAGAAATGTGAAGCCCCCCAACCCGATTATACACAGTATGGACAGACACTAACTAATAAACCAAATCGAAAACCAGTGGCAGCACGCGCCGATGAGAACAAAGACATGCCATACAACGTGCGCCCCCCGGCGGTGTTTCCGCCCATACCAGATCGTCCCCAGCGTATACGCGACGCCGCCGGCAAAAAGGAAAATAAAGCTGACAAGCGGAATCTCGCGGACAAGACGAAACGCGCTGAACACAATAGCCCAGCCCATGAGAATATAGACAAACACTTCCGCCTTTTTCAAGAATTTGCTGTTTATGGCGAAAAGCGTGATGCCGCATAACGCCAAAGCCCATTCCACACCCAAAAAAATCCAGCCAAGCGATCCTTTAAGCGGCAAGAGGCAGAACGGCGTATAGGTTCCGGCTATGAAAAGATAGATCGCCGAATGATCCAAGACACGGAGCATCCGCTTTGCGCCCTCATGGGCAATGGCGTGGTAGAGCGTAGAGGCAAGAAACATGCAGATCATTGTGGCTGTAAACAAGACGTACGCGGTGACCGCAATCGCGCCGCCGCCCGCCCCGTTGATACGTCCGTCAGCCCTAAGAACCAACAGGATCAGACCCGCTACGGAAAGTACCGCGCCCAAACCATGCAAAATGGCGTTTGCGATCTCCTCGCCCGGCGTTTGAAACGGCAACGGATGGGGAATCGGATAGGTTATATATGCTGTATGCAATGTGGTCATATTTTGCTTCATAGTAATTAAGACCGCTCTTTTCTTTATAGGTTGCGCCCATCATGCCTGTAAAACGTTTTACGCGCCCCTTTTTCGAAATATTCATAAGGTTTAGGCTGTTCCAAAACTTCAGTTTTGGAACAGCTTCTTACCCCTGGAGAAAATTGGATAAGCCACAAATGCTAAACCCATAAAGAATTGGCAATTTTCTCCAAAAGCTTGTTCCAAAACTAACCCGAACCGCAGGTTCGCGTTTTGGAACAAGCTCAGGTTGATTAAACCGGCGAAAATGGGTATAATAGCGTTTAGTAGTTTTGCATTATATTGTTGGCTGCAAGGAGTGTTTATGAAAAATATGAAAAAAGCGCCTTTGATTTTTTTGATGGCTTTGTTTATTCCCATTATGGGATCAGCCCAAACGGTGTCGCCGGATGTGGCGAATACGTTTAGGCGGGCGGGGATTCCCGTCCGAAAACCTGTTTCCATCCGCGATTTTACAGTGCGGATGCTTGACGGTTCCGCACAAAAAGTGAGCGGACTGAAGGGAAACGTGGTTTTTCTTAATTTTTGGGCCACCTGGTGCGGACCGTGCCGGACAGAGATGCCTTCAATGGAAACCCTCTATCAACGGTTTAAGGATCGTTCATTTGTCATGCTTGCGATAGACTTGCAGGAAGAGCGCGAAGACGTGTCCTCTTTCATGCGTCAAATGGGATTAAGTTTTCCTGTGGGCATAGACGACGGACCCATCAGCCGCATGTATGGAATCAGCGCAATTCCCACCACGTTTATTATTGACAAGAACGGGTACATCATCGCCGCGATTGCCGGCAGCAGAAACTGGAACACCCAGGAAGTGTTTTCCGCCATTGATTCGCTCTTAAATGACTGACAGCAGGATATGACCAACGCCATTTCTTTATTTATGACCTTTTGCGCGGGATTGCTTTCATTTCTATCTCCATGTCTGCTTCCCGTCATACCATTCTACTTTAGCTTTATCGGGGGAATAAGCGCCTCAAAACACGATCAAAACGGGTATAACCCCCACCTTATCGTTGGCGCCGTATGCTTTGTTTTGGGATTTTCCACAGTTTTTATTGGTATGAGCATCCTTTTGGCAAGGATGATGTTGTTTTTTAGAGGCGTCGTAAACGTGGCTGCGGGGCTTGTTATAATTCTGATGGGATTGCATACGCTTTTTGGCATTTTCAAATTTCTGAATTACGAAAAACGGTTCCACGCCGCGGAGCGTCCGGTGAATCTCGCCGGTTGTTATCTCGTTGGAATGGCTTTCGGCGCGGGCTGGACGCCGTGCATTGGACCCATATTGGCAAGCGTCCTCTTGTTTGCGGGCGCCGATGGCGAAATCCTGAAAGCGATGCGGTATCTCGCCGTATACTCGCTAGGGCTTGGGATTCCGTTTGTAGTATGCGCGGCGTTTTTTCAATGGTTCATCGCAAAGCTGGCGAAACTAAAGGGAATTCTGCCGTTGATACCGAAAATAAGCGGCGTTCTTCTCATTATATTAGGCGTTTTTATGGTTACCGGCCGTTTTCAACGCCTCAACAGCGCGGCGCAACGGTATAGCGGACAGTTTTGCGAATGGGCGGTTTCTGGAGATATAATGGTCAGGATTATTCCGGCCATCCTCTTCTTCGCGGCGGCGTCCGTTGTATTGGCTTTTTGTTTTGTAAAAAACATGAAAAAGAAGCGCGCGCTTGGCGTAACAGGCGGCGCGTTCCTGCTGTTAGCCACGCTGCAACTCGCCGGACTGCTGGACAGCGCCGGACTTTTAGCCGCGTGGATACTCTATCAGCAAAGCCTGTAACAAGAAGATTGGGGCTGTTCCAAAACCAACTGGGAACAGCCGAACCGCCCCGTCCTTTTGGACCGTCCTTTTGGACGCCCTTCATGGACGGGCGCGGCGTTACGCCGGCGGCGCTCACGCCGTTTTTTTCGGCTTCTTTCCCCGTCCCAGAAATTTTCTTGCCGCCGCGATGATCACGCGGAAAAGAAGCGGCTCCATGTTTTTCTTGACTATCTCAAGATTGTTTATAATGGGAAGGTGTTGGGGGCAATGCTTCTCACACGCGCCGCACTTGACGCAAAGGCTGGGGCTTGCATGACGCTCGGAAGTCGGCGTGGTGCTGGTTATGTATTGCTGCATACCCACGAAAAAGCCCATCGCGCATCGCGTATTGTACGCGGCGAAGCACGCCGGAATATTGACGCCTCGCGGACAGGGCATACAGTAATTGCAGCCGGTACACCGAATTTTATACGATTTGTTGAAAACCTCCAGCACGTTATTGAAGGTTTCCCGTTCGGCTTCCGTTATACAATGCGGGGGACACTTGTCCGCGAAGCCGATGTTCTCTTCAACCTGTTTGGGATCGCTCATACCGGAAAGTACGACAGTCGCCTCCTCGTGATCCCACACCCATTTAAGCCCCCAAAGCGCCGGGGACAGCGCGGGATTCGCTTTCTTGAACAGAGCCACCGCCTCCGCCGGAAGTCCGTGCGGAGGTCCGCCCGCGAGTTTCCCCCCAAGAAGGGGTTCCATGATGATGACGGGCAGTCCTTTTTCAGCGGCTTTTTTCAAGCCTACGGTTCCCGCCTGAAAATTCTCGTCGGAATAATTGTACTGAATCTGGCAGAATTCCCACGGATAATCGTCAAGCAATTTCAAGAATTCGCTTTGAGATCCGTGAAAGGAAAACCCGATCCGCCGGATCCGCCCCGCCTTCTTTTTTTCGGCTATCCAGTCTTCAATGCCCAGGGAACAGAGCGTCCGCCACTGATCCTCGTTGGTAAGCATGTGCATGAGGTAATAGTCAATCATATCTGTGCGCAGCCGCTGGAGTTCCTGATTGAAGAATTTGTCAAAATCAGATGCGGTTTTGACGTAGACAAGCGGGAGTTTGGTCGCTATAAAAACCTTGTCCCGAACGCCATGTTTTTCAAGGACGCTTCCGAGCGCTTCTTCACTGCCCGGATATATATACGCCGTATCGAAATAGTTCACTCCCTTCTCGATAGCGGTCATGATCATGGCTTCGACTGCCGAGGCGTTTCTTGGGAAACGCATACAGCCAAAGCCTAAAACCGACAGTTTAGCGCCGCTTTTTTTGTCTACACGGTACTGCATGAATGAAGACCTCCATTGCTGTTTCGCCGCAGGGCGGCGAATTTCTCTATGGCATATGAGCCTGTTTCAAAACTGAAGTTTTGGAACAGGCTCATATAGTAACACAATTATACCTTTATGTATACCTGATTTGACGGAGAGGTTCATTTAGGAACTGTTCAGAAACAAAATGCGCGGCATGTTGTTTTAATTGCTTGCGCAATACAGTTCCTGAGCGTGATCCCCAACTGGAACCGGATGGCGGAACGTTGTGCAAAACAATCCATACGCCGGCTATGGATTGTAGTTGATGCCCGCCTTATCCGCCTGAATATGCTGGAGGGGCCGGGGAATGGCGTAGAGCTTGCCGTCTTTGATGAACCGCGCTCCGGTCTGTTTGAACATAAAGGGGACGCCCGCGGCTTCGCACTGCTCACGCAGCGACAAAAACCACTCGTACCGGCAGGCGCGGGCGTTTTTGCCGGATTCCCCGCCGGCAACGACCTTTTCCACGCCCGGGAAAAGGCAGGCGGAAATGTCAAGCGGCGAAAGCAGGGGTTCGTGTATGAACACCTTGTGCGCTATGGGCAGTTCCTTAAAAAACGGGAGCCGCTCCCCGGCGCGGCGCTGGTTTTCGCAGGTGACCCCAATGGTTACATTTTCGTATCCCGCGCCCCAATCATCGGGGATGCACTCCCAAAAACGTAAAATTCTTTTTGTAATAATGAAAAACGCGCAATCCTTCCGCTCCCTGATAACGCGCCACGTTTCCTTCCGCCACATATCCGCTCCGTTGTCCGCCAGAAAAAAGTCGGAGCTGAAGCATGTCCAAAACAGGGAGCCGGAAGGGTACTTATACGCGCCGTCCGCGTACCGCTCAAGCGGCATATGGAATTGAGCGGTTTTCTGTACACGACGGCTGTCCCGCCCCCATTTCTCGTCCCCCCGGTACACGTAGCAGTTTCTACAGCCTTCGCTGTATTTAAGGCATCCGTGCCACGGGTTCCATGTCGCGGTTTTCGGCGCCGTCACCACCGGCGCGGCGGGCGGCAGATCGTCAAAAAGAAAAGACTGGAGGTTTTCATCATACGAATTCGGCGTATGGGTAGAGCGCGTCATGGACGCCGCCAACCCGAAAGCGCGTCCGCATATGATGCGCGGACCTTGTTTTCTGAGAAATTCATCGTCTTGCCCCGTACTCATAGCCGCTTTCCCGCAGCAACGTATAAAATTCCCGAAGGGGCAGCCCTATCACATTGCTGAACGATCCTTGTATGCCCGCAATAAAGCAGCTCGCAACGCCTTGCGCCGTGTACGCGCCCGCGGCTCCTTTCCACTCGCCCGTGTCAAGGTACCACTCAATTTCAGCATTAGCCATAGGAGCAAACCTCACCTCGCTTGTAACGGTTGCGGCGCTGATGAGTTTGTCTCCCAACCGGCAAAGAACTATGCCGCTTATAACCCTGTGGACGCGGTTTTGAAGGCTGGAAAGCATGAGATTCGCGTGGGCGCGGTCTTTGGGTTTTCCAAAAATTCGCCCGTCTATGGCGACAATAGTGTCGCCTCCAAAAACCCAGCGCGGACGGTCCGCCGGACTATCCGCCGGCATCTCTCCGCCTTCCGCTTGCAACGATTCCGCCACAGACAACACTTTCCGCATGGCTATCGCTTTCGGCGCCTCCTCAAGCGGGAGATTTTCATCCCATCTTTCTTCTATCGTTGACGGTTTGGCAATAAACGGAATTCCCAGCAGCCTGAAATAATCGTGGCGTCTGGGCGAAGCCGAAGCGAGGACTATCGTTTCCATAGACACACGATCCGCGTCACGGCAAAGTTCCAATGAGTTTCGCCACTTTCTCAACATCGGCGCCCATAAGCCGGGGATAGATCGGAAAAAGCGCGGTCCTCATCGAAAGGGAATAACTCCCAGGACATTGAGCGCCGGCGACAAGTCCGCTTCCCGCAACGGCGCCGGCAAACGGATTTTCAACCGCTATGCCTTTCTTTTTGGCGTATGCCGTCACGTCCTTCATGCCGGTCTCAAGAATAAGCGGGAAGGCGTAATTGTTGTACTCAATGTCGTCGCGAGAGATAAACCGTTTATGGCGGGTGCGAAGGCTCGCCTGCGTGTATGCCTGCGCGATTTCTTTCACCTTGGCAAGGTTTTTACGCATTTCCCTGAGTTGCACGATGGCCATCGCCGCGTTCATGTCAAGAAGCGCGTATTCGCTTGGCAGCTTTCCCACATTCCGTAGAACCATTCCGTCGCGGCGGTTCATGGCAAAAAGCAACGCCCCTCCGCCCGCTGTAAGCGCGTCCCGTTCTTCCAGTCCCAGTATGGTAAAGACGCCTGCGGGAGGCGACAATTTGTCACCCGAAAGCGCGCCAAAACTCTGGGAACAATCTTCAATGACCGGCAGCCCCAATTCCACAATGGAAGACGTATCTGGAACAAAACCTAATGTATGATGTACAACAATCGCCCTTGTTTCAGATGAAACAAGGGCGTGAATGCGATCCTTGTCAATAACCGCGCAAGAAGGCGGCGTATCACAGAAAACCGGCGTGAGCCGCAGGGCTTTAAGCGTCCTGACATAATACACGGGCGACAAGGCGGAAATAATCACCTCCTTGCCGTCTTCAATGTCGAGCGCTTTCAACGCGAAATACAACGCAAGGGCGGGGCTG
>JAIRLZ010000266.1 GCA_031259035.1 Treponema sp.
GTTAAAATCGGGAGACGTCGCATAACTCGGCGACTTTGCCGCCGCAGCCTGTTTACGCTTCGCCGCCCGTAGGCGGCTCGGCATCCATTCGCCTAGCTCAATTGGACTGCGCCCTCATTCCCACGCTCATTCCGGCGCGTTTGGGCGGCGCGAAACCCGTCGCTTGCGCTTAGGAACTGTTCAGAAATAACATGACCGTTTGGTCATGTTATTTCCTAATTGCGTAAGCAATTAAAACAAAATGCTGTGCATTCTATTTATGAACAGTTCCTTAGGGGGTTTCTTTATAGCGCCGCCCAAACGCCGTCGAACCTTCGGTTCGCAAACCGAAGGTTGCGCATAGCTGGAACATTATAACCGCCGTTGCATACAGTCTAACGCTGAGACGCCGCTTTTTGCTTTTGACAATACGAACGCCTGACGATTTGCCGGCCTTTCATTCGCGCGTCAACGCCTGCCGTTTCCCTTCAGCCACCGAGGTGTAGGGGATGTGCTTCTGAACGCACTTGTACGCCGGTCTGATGATGCGCCCGCCGGCGACGGCTTCTTCCATGCGGTGGGCGCACCAACCCGCCACACGGCTCACCGCGAATATCGGGGTGTACAGTTCAACCGGTATGCCGAGCATACTGTAGACAAAGCCTGAGTAAAAATCAACGTTGGCGCATATCTCTTTGTCCGAGCCTTTCACACGCTTAAAGACCCCAGGCGCGAGCCGCTCAATGAGTGTGTAAAGGGTGAACTCGTCCATAACCTGTTTTTCATTGGCAAGTTGAGCCGCCTTATCGCGGAGCAGGATGGCGCGGGGATCGCTCTTCGTGTACACCGCATGTCCCTGCCCATAAATAAGCCCGGTCCGGTCGTAGGCTTCACTCTTCAGGATTTTTTCAAGATAGGCTTCCACTTCGGCTTCGTCATCCCATTTATTGACGTGCCGCTTGATGTCCTCCATCATGCCGCTGACCTTGGCGTTCGCGCCGCCATGTTTGTACCCCTTGAGCGAACCGACGCCGGCCGCAATCGCCGAATACGTGTCTGTGTCCGCTGAAGAAATCAAATGCACCGCAAAGGTCGAGTTGTTGCCGCCGCCGTGTTCCGCGTGCAGCGTCAACGCCAAATCAAGGGTTTCCGCTTCCAGATGGGTGAACCGCCGGTCCGCCCTGATGAGGGAAAGGATCGTTTCCGCAGTGTTTTGCTTGGGATTCGGCTCATGGATGATGAGGCTGTCCTTGTCGAGGTAATGTTTTTTCGCCATGTAAGAATACGCGACAATGGCGGGAAAACGGGCGATCAATTCAATGCACTGGCGGAGAATGTTTTCAGGCGAGCGATCTTCAGCTTTCTTGTCAAACGAGTAAAGGGTCAGCACCGACTGGGCGAGTTTGTTCATAATGTCGCTGGAAGGCGCTTTCATAATGTGATCGCGCCTGAAATACATGGGAAGTTTGCGATTCTCCTCCATGAGGGCGCAAAATTTTTCAAACTGCGCCTCTGACGGCAACGCGCCGAACATGAGAAGGTACACCACTTCCTCAAACGCGCGCCGTTTTTCACGGGCCGCCGCGGAGACTATTTCTTCCACGTTAATGCCGCGGTAAAAAAGCTGTCCGTCAACAGGCTGGTTTTCGCCTTCAACGACGATGTACCCGTGAACTTCGCCCACGCGGGTCAAACCCACCAGCACGCCGCTCCCGTCCGCGTTGCGAAGCCCGCGTTTTACGTTGTACTTGTCATACAACCTTCCGTCAATGTAATCGTTGCTCGTCAGATCCGAAAGATAATCCGCAATGCTCACGCTCTGTCTCCTCCTCATCCTACTTTCACCAATTCGTCAAACACCATGCCGGCTGTCTCTTGAACAACAGCATCCACCGGTATGAGTCTCGCTTCGCGCTCTCCTCTCCGCTTCACTTCCACCAAAGGCGTCTCCAGCGCCAGATTTTTGTCGCCCACAACAATGCGGAACGGTATGCCGATGAGATCCGCGTCGTTGAACTTGACCCCGGCGCGTTCATTCCGGTCGTCAACCAGAGTCTCAACGCCGCTTTTCTCTAGACCAGCCGCTATCGCGTCGACCGCGCTTTTCACCGCCCCTTCATATTTAACCGGCGCAATGACGACATGAAAGGGCGCGACGCTCATGGGCCACACGATGCCGGCGTCGTCATGGTGTTCTTCAATGATCGACGCGAGGGTGCGGTCAACGCCGATGCCGTAGCACCCCATGACAGGCGTCTGAGACGCGCCGTTTTCGTCAAGGAAACGCGCGTTCATGCTCTTGGTATACTTATACCCTAGTTTAAAAATATGCCCCAACTCGTTGCCCTTTTTCTCGTACAACTCGCCGCCGCACGCCGGACACCGGTCGCCGGCCTTGACCGTGCGGACATCGGCGACGAGCCACGGGGAAAAGTCCTTGCCATACGCCACGCGCCGGTAATGGACGTCTTTTTCAAGGGCGCCGGCGACCGCGTCGCTCAACGCGGCCATTGTTTCATCCGCGACGACCGGCAAGGCGGTGAGACCTACGGGACCGGCGAAACCCACAGGCGCGCCGGTGAGCCGCTCCACATCCGCGTCCGCCGCGAGGCTGACCCCGCCGGCTTTCAGCGCCGCGGCGAGTTTCGCTTCGTTGACGTCAAGATCGCCCCGTATGCACACGGCGAAAAACGCCTCCGCATACACCGTGGGCGCTGCGGGCGCGGGACGGACGCGCTTCAAAAGGGCGCAGCCCGGCGCGTTTGAAAGGTCAAGCTCCACATTCACAGCGCGGTAGATGAGGGTCTTGACAAACGTCTTCGCGTCCGTTTTCAGGAAGGCGCAGAGTTCGGTGATGGTTCTCGCCGCGGGCGTCGCGATTTTCTCAAGGGGAGGGGCGTCGGCCGCCGCAGGCGCCGCCGCGTCATAGTCGGGCTTGCATCCCGCCTTTTCAACATTCGCCGCATACTCGCACTCCCGGCACAGAAGCAGGATGTTGTCGCCTATCTCGCTTCCCACCATAAATTCTTCGGAGCCGGACCCGCCCATAGCGCCCGAATCAGCGCTCACCGGCATCACGGCAAGTCCGCACCGTTGAAAAATCCGCCTGTACGCCTTTCCCATTTTTTGATAGGTTTCGTCAAGGCTTTTTTCATCAACATGGTAGGAATACGCATCCTTCATGGTGAATTCCCGTCCGCGCATGACGCCGTAGCGCGGGCGTATTTCATCGCGGTATTTGGTGTTTATCTGGTACACGGAAATGGGCAGTTGCTTGTAGCTGGACAACTCATCGCGCACTATGCTGGTAACCGCCTCCTCGGCTGTGGGAGAAACCACCATATCCGCGCCGGTTCTATTCGCAACCTTCAACAGGGCTTCGCCCATGCTGTCCCACCGTCCCGATTCCTTCCACAGATCGCCCGGCGCCACCACGCTCGGCTTTATCTCAAGCGACCCAATCGCGTTCATCTCTTCGCGGATGATGTTCTCCACCTTGCGGAACGCCCGCAGACCCAGAGGCAGATAGGCGAAAAGCCCGTTGGCAAGTTTGCGCACCATACCGGCGCGGAGCATGAGCCGGTGGCTCGCTATCACCGCGTCCGCCGGCGCCTCTCTGAGTGTCGGAATAAACGTCTCTGAAAATTTCATGGGGGCAGTATACATTGTTGTAGGTTTTTTGACAAGAGACGGCGGCGTTCACATAAATGTCGCGTTAATGCTGAATGGTATTTCCGCACGGTTCCTTAACGTATTGACAGCGAGACGGCCCCGCGTTCCCGCCGGATTCACGACATCTTTTCTCTGTCCGGCGCCTTTTTCACCCTTCAGTTTTGGCTTTTCAATTGAGCCTGTTCCATGCCCCCCCCCCCCCATGTCGGTGTTTTACTGCTTTGATGATGTCGTTTCTATACTTTTGACACAGTTTGGGGATGTAGCTCCCCCGCATACGCAATGCTTTCAATGTGAAATCTTCAATACCCTGCGGCTCTGCCGAAGGGGGATTTTTATTTCCTTTATCACCCTATCGGCGCTTGCCCCCAATTCCCGCGCCGTCGCCCGTATTCCGGCCCCGTCAACCGTCCATTTGATTATGGACTTCTTTACATCCGCTTTGCAGCCGTTATAGGCGTATTCCGCAATGTTTATGGGAACATGACGGATCATCATAGGCACACCGCTTTTTACCATTTGAAGTGCCATAGAGACGGACATCTTCGCCCCGGCAAAACAGACATTTTAACGCTATTGCTGCCATAACTTCCTCCTCATAAAGTTTTCGGTATAGTATATCCGCTTTCATATTAATAAGGAGCCTTTCCCAAAACTGTCGCTCCGCCCGTTTTGGGAAAGGCTCTAGGTCCAGAACATTGCCGAAAATTTAGGCAAAATTGCACATAGCGCGCATTTTCCGGCAGTTTCGTTATGTGCGGATCCCATGTACGTCTTGAGGGATCTCGATGGCATTATCTCGCTGAACGGTAAAACGTGCGTCAACTTTCACTATGCCGCCAATACCGGGCATAGTGCGGACGTATTATCTTTCCGCCCGATTCTGAATATTTGCAGGTTGAGACGGACTCTTATTTGATAGAGGCGTTGCGTACTGTTTTATCTCTTGACGATATTGGCAATATGCTCACCGGCGCAACTAACTTGTTGTCCGGTATAGAAAAAGCGATCTAAAGCCCACTTTTCGAAACTTTTTCCCACAACCAACCCGAACCCTTGGTTCGCGTTTTGGGAAAAGCTCTATAAACCTGAGCCTGTTCCAAAACGCAAACTGCGTTTGGGTTAGTTTTGGAACAGGCTTTTGGAGAAAATTGCTAATTCTTTATGGGTTTAGCATTTGCGGTTTATCCAATTTTCTCCAGGGGTAAGAAGCTGTTCCAAAACTGAC
>JAIRLZ010000295.1 GCA_031259035.1 Treponema sp.
TTTTCCGCGCCGTCCCCTTATAGCCTGGATACCTTCCAGAGGTACCCTTGCATCGGGGAAGGAAGACGAAGGCGCCATGATAACCCGCCCGCGTTTCCTCGGTATTTCGGAATTCGGTCCGAACAGTATTATTTACCACGAAGGCCGCATGTACCGCGTCAGAAAGGCCAAGCTCAACTCCGCCCAAGACCAGGTAAGCGTCACCGCCAGGCTTCCGACAAGAACCGCGAAAATATGTCCCGAATGCGGCCACGGACACTACGATTCCTCTCTTGAACGCTGTGTTTTATGCGGCGCTCCTCTTGGCCCAAAGACCGTAGTGGATAATCTCTACAAAATTGAGACTGTTGAGACAAGCCAGACGGAGCGTATATCCATTAACGATGAGGAACGCCAAAAAGTAGGTTACGATCTTCAAACCATGTTCGAGGTAAAAAAGAGCGATGTGCAGGAAAGCATTGTCTCATGCAACGGCGAAGATTTTGCCATTCTGCGCTACGTTTCCACCGCGGCGATTACCCGTGTTAATTTCGGCTGGCGGCGGCGCAAGGACAAGCAGATCAAGGGTTTCAACATCGATCCCCTTTCAGGGCTCTGGGACAAGGAAGGCTCCGGAGAAGATGACGATGCAAGAAAGCCGGGAAAGCGGCCTCCCCAACGGATTGTCCCCTATGTGGAAGATACGAAAAACATCCTTATTTTTAAGCCTAATGGAACTTATTACAACGAAGAAATCATGCCCACTTTGCAGGCGGCATTAAAGCGGGGGATTGAAACCTATTATGAACTTGAAGAATCGGAGATAGCCGCTGAACCGCTGCCTTCTTCTGAAAAGCGAAATTCCATTCTATTTTACGAAGCCTCCGAAGGCGGAGCGGGGGCGCTCAAACATTTAACCGACGATCCCCATGGACTTTCACGTATAGCGAAACAGGCTCTCCAGATAATGCACTACGGTGAAAACGGCGATGATACTGAACCAAACTGCGTGGCCGCTTGTTACGACTGTCTTCTTTCCTACTACAATCAGCCGGAACACGCCCTTATCAACCGCAGGAACAAGGCGGTTCTCGAAATCCTCACCGCTTTGGCCGCCGGGGAAATTGTTCCCCGGAAGGACGGCAGCCCGACAGTAACAGACGCCGTTTTTGCCGGCGGCCAATTTAAGCCCGACGAGTATTACAAGGACGAACGGAAAGTGGTATTCTACCATAACCCCGGCGAAGAAACCGTAAACTACTTTGAAGAACGGGGTTTCCTCGTCCAAATAAAAGCAGGATTAAGTTAAATGAATACTGCCGGCGGCGCCCTTACCTTTAAGCCCGGAGCGCTTGTCCGCCTCCGCAACCGCGAGTGGGTGGTGGAAAGTTCTGAGCCGGAACTGCTCCGCGTCCGGCCTCTGGGCGGTTCGGCCGATGACATAGAAGCCGTAATCCCCGCCCTCGAAACCGAGCCTGTGGAAGAAGCTTCGTTTCCCTATCCTGACATCGGCCAAAGCGGCCCGTTTCATTCGTGCCTGCTCTTAAAGGATTCGCTTTTAATGAAGTCCCGCGCCGGCGCCGGGCCGTTCCGCAGCTTTGGCGGTATCGCCGTGGAACCCAGGGCGTATCAGCTTGTGCCGCTTCTTATGGCCTTAAAACAAAAGACAATCCGGCTCCTCATCGCCGACGATGTTGGTGTCGGCAAAACGATTGAAGCCTCCCTCATCGTGCGGGAAATGCTTGACCGGGGCGAGATCGAACGCTTCGCCGTACTGTGCCCGCCCCACCTCGTGGAACAATGGGTAACGGAACTCAAAACCCGCTTCCACCTGGACGCCCGGGCTGTCACCGCTTCCAACGTCAACCGCCTCGAACGGAACGTCCCCCACGGCCTCAATCTTTTTCAGTATTGGCCGTTTTTCGTTATCAGCCTTGACTATATTAAAAGCGACGCCCACAAAAACTTTTTCCTTGCCAACGCGCCTGAAATGGTTCTAGTTGACGAAGCCCATACCTGCACAAGCGGTTCCGTTAAAAAACAGCGGCGTTTTGAATTACTCAAAGCCCTGAGCGAAGACGAGAACCGCCACCTGGTAATGCTTACAGCCACGCCCCATTCGGGAAAAGAAAAAGAATTTTACAATCTGCTTTCGCTTTTACGGAAAGATTTTGCCAATCTCGCCGTTGGAGAGAATAAGGATCTTCGCGCGGAACTGGGCGATTACTTTGTCCAGCGCCGCAGGGTGGATATTGACGAGTGGAAAGATGCTTCCCTTTTTCCCAGGCGCAAAACAAAAGAAGTTACCTACAAACTCTCCGGCGCCTGGGAAACTTTTTTTGAAAAAGTCCGTTCGTACTGTCTTGAACTCGCGCAGTCCGCGGAAATGAAACACTCAAGGGAAAACCACGTTATCTGGTACGCCATTCTCGCCCTGCTGCGCTGCGTTTCGTCCTCGCCGGCCGCCGCCCGGAGCGCCCTCACAACCCACCTTCGGGGCAGCGAGGAAGAATTGGACGCCTTAATCGACGATGACAAAATCAACGATGATGTGGGCGATGACACAAATATAAATGACTCGGAGCCCGCCGCCGCGCTGGAAAAAAACAGCGCCTTCATTCAATCCCTTATCGACGAAACTAAAACCCTCCGCGGAGCGGGGAACGACCCCAAGCTGGCCCTTTTAATAAAAGAACTTGACGCATTGGTAAGCGCAAGCCCGCGCTTTAAGCCTGTGGTATTCTGTCGGTACATCGCTACGGCTAACTATGTCGCCGAAGAACTGCGCGAACACTATAAGCAAAATGACAATATCCGTGTTTCCTGTGTAACCGGGGAGATAAGCTCGGAGGAACGGGAGGAAAAAGTAGACGCCCTTATTGAAGAAGCGGACATTCCTATTCTGATCGCCACCGACTGCCTTTCCGAAGGCATCAACTTACAGCACGGCTTTGACGCTGTCCTGCATTATGACCTCGCCTGGAACCCCGCCCGTCACGAACAGCGCGAAGGGCGGGTGGACCGCTTCGGCCAGAAATCAGGCGAAGTGCGCTGCGTCATGCTCTATGGCGAAAACAACCCTGTGGACGGCCTTATTTTCAACGTTATTATCAGGAAAGCCCAGGTGATTAAAACCACCCTGGGCATCCTTGTCCCTATACCCGAAGATGAGCGTAAAATCCAAACCGCCATCGTCAGGGCGGCGCTGATGCGGAAAACTCCCGCACGGGAAACTCAGGGAATGCTTGACTTCGGCGGCGAAGACGATGAAAAGACCCTGGAAACCCTTTCCGCCGAATGGCAGGAGGCAAGCGAAAAGGAACAAAAAAACCGCACCATATTCGCCCAGCGGAGCCTCAAGCCTGAACAGGTACTTCCGGAATGGCAAAAACAGACCGCCGCCCTGGGCGGCAGCGGGGACGTTTCCCGCTTTGTACAGGATGCCTTGCAAATTGCCGGTTCCCCCCTGTCGCCCATACGGAATACCGCGTATAGACTGATCCCAAACCCTTTGCCGGAAGTTCTGCGGGAACGTATAAAAGAGGCCGGGTATGAGAAACCCTTCCGCCTTGATTTTGAGTACCCCCCGGAAAAACAAGCCGAGTTCCTCCACAGGAGCCACCCGGTGGTTTCCCTTTTGGCCGATTATGTCCTGGAAAGCGCCCTTGAAACAAAAAGTGTTGCCGAAACGCCCAATATAAACCTTGCCGCCCGTTGCGGCGTTTACGAAATGGGCGCGGTAAATGTAGCAACGACTCTCTGCCTTTTACGGATTCGCCACAAAATCGAAATTAAGCGCGGCAAGACGGTGAAGAACATCCTTGCCGAAGAAGCCTTGCTCGCGGGTTTTGAAGGCCGGGCAGCCGCCGTCCGAATCGCCGCCGATAGACTTGCCGCCCTTCTTCAAGAGACGCCTTCGGGCAACCTGTCAAAGCCGGTCATTGACCGCGAATTGCGGCGGAGCCTCAACTGGTTCAAGTCGTCGGGAAACATTTTTGACGCAATCGCCCGTGAAAAATCCGCCGCCCTCCTTGCCGACCACCGGCGGGT
>JAIRLZ010000003.1 GCA_031259035.1 Treponema sp.
GGCGGGGTATTGAAGATTTCTCCTTGAAATCTTTGCGTATGCGGGGGAACAAATCCCCCGCACCCCCAGTTCTAACCGCCCCAAGGGGCGGGGTATTAAACCCCCAATGGAAATAAAAAGACCTTCGCTGTTGATGAAGCACATCTCCTGCCCGGACATGAAGGCGTTTCCCCGCAGCAGTTTATCAAGGAAACCGATGGAGACGTTCCCTGAAACCACCCCGACATCCTGTCCCTGTTCATCATACACATTGGTTGAAATGGCGGTGGTGAGCTGTCCATTGCTCTCAGCAATATAGGGGTCTGCATAGGCGACCTTTCCCGGATTCTGTTTAGCCCCGATGAACCAGTTCCGGGTCGTATTGTCCCAGGCATCATTAGGCATACCCCCATTCCCATACACCACATAGCCTCCTGGTTTATTCCAGACCAGGTTATTGGTGCCGTAGATATGCCAAATGTCCGATTGAGCGTCCATAAAGCGCTTAAAGAGGGATTGGAGCATCCGCGTATCCGGAGTCTCCTCCGCCATAAACGGGGAGGAGGCGATAGCCACATAGGACATCAGTTTCGACCACTCCCTGAACTGGTCAATCACCCGATCCTGTATGTGGGCGACCTGCTCGATAGTATTTTCCTGGATTTGCTTATAGATAGCGTCCCGGTAATTTACTATAGCCAAGAAAGACAATGAAAGGGTAGCCGCGAGAAGGCTCCCTAAACAGACCAGGGTAATGAGAATTCCAAAGGATGGTTTTTTATGTTCCATTAGAGCGCTCCTTATCTTAGAGTCATGTCTACGAACAGAAACCATGTTACGAAGTGTGTGGTTCGCTCCATGGACATTGCTTACTGCACCTCAAATGCCGCGTCGCTTATAATATCACGAGGGGTTTTCAGAGTTATCCCCTTACGGCTGAACTGCGCGCGTATTTTACGCTGATACGCCCCGGCGCAACGGCGGGAAAACGCCGCCCCTTCGCTTCAGGTTGTTTGCCCGCTTGTTTCATCACATTCTCCTAAAAAAACAGTCTCGCGCTATGCCAGCGCGGATTTGTCATGTAGTACTCGTCGCCGAATTTTATGTCAAATGAGCCTGTTCCAAAACTGAAGTTTTGGAACAGGCTAAAATAATATACCAAATAACGGACGAATGCAAGCCGGTTTCACCCGAAAATTTTCATGCGGCAGGGTGTCAGACACCGCCGCGCCGATTTTTCTATTGAAACAGCCTCTTTTTACCGATATAATAAAAAATCATGAAAAAAAATCCGTTTGTCTTCGTCCTTGTTTTTCTCACCGTGCAGTTGTTCGGACAAAGAACAGCGTATCCCTATTGGTATACGCTTGAGGAAGGCAAGACTTTTTTCAGGAACGGTCAATACGGCGACGCCCTCAACGCTTTTGAAGACGCCAAGCGGAACCGCAGGGCGATGTACGAAAAGATGGAGCGAGACCTCATCTATGTTCTTTCTCTCTCTGAAGTGCGGCGCATGAGGGATTCTCTTGATGATGTCGAGCGGTACATTGAGAAAAATTACCTTGAAAACGCCGCGGCGGCGCTCAAGGAACTCTACTTCCGCGTTCCCAAACAATCGCTGAACGGTTCCGCAAACAATGCGCTCAAGGCGCTCGGAACCCTGAAAAATTATCCTGAAGCTGAATACTGGATCGGCGAAGTGTATCGCATTGAAGGGGAGCTAAATCTTGCCGCGAGACAGTACCAAAAGGCTCACGAACAAAAGGCGAATCTGGAGAACCCCTATTTTGATATAGACGTCCTGTATAGAATCGTTGATGTTTTTCGCGTTAAGCGGGATTACAGCGCAATGGAGGAATGGGCGCTGTCCATTTTGGCGACGGACGCCCTATGGTCGGGCGGCTCCGCGCAGCTTTATGCGCGGAGCGCCATGTCGAAGCTCCTCGAAAGCGACGACGGCATAACGCGCTTCCTGACGGTGTATCGCTATGACAACGCCCAGGTTGAACGGATACACCAGCTTTTGGGTTTTTTTTACTACAATTCGGGCAGACATGCCAACGCCCAGGAACATCTGATGCACTCGTTTTTAATAAACAGTACGCTCATTATCAACGAACTCATCAGAAACCGCTATGATTTTGAATTCGCCTCGCTGGAGGCGACGCTTGAAGAAGCGGAGGCCGACCCCGCTTCGCTCGCTTTTATGGATTCTACGGACTACTACAAAACGCTGTATTACCTCGGGTGCGCCTTGTATGCAAACGGCAAAGCGGCGGCAGCCCGCGAATTGTGGAACATCTTGAGCGGACGCCGCGCCATAGCGGGCGAATGGGCTGTACGCGCCGCAAACCAGTTGAAGTCGCCCGTCATTGAAAGCTCGCGGGAGACATTGTAGCGCGTAGCGCAGTCCGCCCGCAACTTGCGCGGATTCATGTAGCGGGGTCTAACGCCGCGATCTAAAGGGCCGCTCTTCAGGGCGGGCGTCCATGCGCCTCGCTTAACGTGAAATCGACAACAAAGCAAAATGCGGCAAGATTCTTGTCGCGTATTTTTCGTGGAGCGGGAACGCCAAAGCCCTTGCCGGGCAGATAGCGCGGGAAACCAGCGGAGACTTGTTCGAGATAAAGACCGTCAGAACCTATCCGGACATCTACAACGAATGTATTGAGGAAGCCAAACAGGAACAGAACAACAACGCCCGCCCCTCACTTTCCGGCACAGTCGCTGACATGGGGCAGTATGGCAAGGTTTTTCTCTGCTACCCGAACTGGTGGGGAACCTTGCCGATGGGCGTGTTCACCTTCCTTGAGGCGTACGACTTTTCCGGCAAGACCATGTATCCCTTGGTTACTCATGGGGGCAGCCGTTTTGGGAGAAGCCTTGAGCACATCAAAAAGCTCTGCCCGCGAACTGCCCTGGGCGAGGGGCTTTCGGTCAGCGCCTTTGACAGCAATCCCAATGACAGTATCAGAGTAAGCGCGCCGAACCGCGATGTAACGGCGTGGCTGCGCAAGATTGGCATAGCGCGATAAAAGGAGAACATGATGAAACACAGAAAACAAAAGATACTATGCGTTTTGGGTATCATTCTGGTCTGCGTCGCGATAGGCGTATTGCAGGGAGGCAACGGTGAAAAGGTTTACGCCCAGACACAGGCGCAAGGGAGAACCGCACAAACACCCGCGCCTCAAACAGGCGCCCCGGCGAGGGTTTACTTCACCCGCGACATCAGTCCGGCGGGGCTTATGGCGGTCTACAAGGCGCTGGGACAAAACCCGACCGGCAGGGTGGCGGTAAAAATCACCACCGGCGAATCGCCCCGCAGCAATCATCTTAACCCTGATCTGATAAAAGACCTGGTGCAATCGGTAAACGGTACGCTCGTTGAATCGAACACCGCGTATGGCGGCAGGCGGGCAAGTACGGCGCTGCACAAACAGGTTGCGCGGGATCACGGTTACACGGCGATAGCCGACGTGGATATTCTGGACGAGAACGGCTCCATAAGCCTTCCGGTGCGGGGCGGATCGCGGCTTCGGGAAAACTTTGTGGGCAGCCATTTCAAAAACTACGATTACTTTGTCGTCCTTTCCCATTTCAAGGGACACACCATGGCCGGCTTGGGCGGCGCGATAAAAAACATCTCCATCGGCATCGCCTCATCGGAAGGGAAAAGTTGGATACACACCGCGGGGAGAAGTAAAACCGGTATTCAGGGCGACCAAAACGCCTTCCTTGACGCTATGACGGAAGCGGGGAAATCCGTAGTTGACAGCTTGAACGACAGAATCCTCTATATCAGCGTGATGAACCGCCTGTCCGTTGACTGCGACTGCAACGGCAATCCGGCGGAGCCGGATATGCACGACATCGGCATACTCTCGTCCCTTGACCCCGTGGCGCTTGACCAAGCCTGTGTTGACCTGGTGTACGCCGCGCCGGACGGGAGAAGCCTGATACAGCGCATGGAATCCCGCAACGGCATACGGACCATTAACCACGGCGCGGAAATCGGGCTTGGCAGCAAGGCGTATGAGTTGGTGCGGCTGAATGGTTGAGCTAGCAGTTTGTTGCGCTTCGCGCTTAATATCCCGAAAAATCGCCTGCAAGGCGATTTTTTACCCTGCAAACTGCCAAAGCAGGCCGGATAATCGGGATTTTTGCGTTATTGGTGGCGCAAAAATCCACAAGTACAACAGGCTGCTAGCGCGGCGGGAAGCCGTCTACCTTTGGTATTACCTCGACATACAGGCGCGGCAGATCGCCGGATACTGGATTTTGGGAATGGTATTAGGTTCCTTCATTTCCGTATTCGGCAAGGAAAAGATACACCGCCTCTTTACCGCCATGCAGGGGAAGAAGCTCGGCGTTCTGGGAGTAATTCCCGCCTCGCTTATCGGCATCGCTTCGCCCCTGTGTATGTACGGCACAATTCCCATCGCCGCTTCTTTTTCCGAAAAAGGCATGGAGGACGACTGGCTCGCGGCGTTTATGATGAGTTCGATCCTCCTCAATCCGCAGTTGCTTTTTTACAGCGCCGCATTGGGCGTTCCGGCGCTCTTCATTCGCTTGGTTAGCTGCTTTCTTTGCGGATGTTTCGCGGGGCTTTGCGTCCGCGTCTTTTTCAAAAACCGGAACTTCTTTAATTTTGCCGGATTCACCGCGCCCGCAAACCGCGACACCGACCCAAACCCGCTCGCGCGCTTCCTTAAAAACCTGTTACGGAACGTCAAGGCGACCGGACTTTACTTTTTAATCGGCGTCATTCTCTCGGCGCTTTTTCAGCGCTACGTGCCGGAGGAGGCGCTGGGCTTTTTGTTCGGCAAGGAAAACCGGGGCTTTGGTCTTTTAATGGCGGCGACCATCGGCGTTCCGCTTTATATGTGCGGCGGCGGAACCATCCCGCTTTTAATGGCGTGGCTGTCGGACGGCATGAGCATGGGCAGCGCCGCCGCCTTTATGATAACCGGTCCCGCCACAAAGATTACCAACCTTGGGGCGGTGAAAATCGTGTTGGGGATAAAGCGTTTTTTGTTCTATCTGGTGTTTACGGTTCTGTCGGCTCTGGCAGCAGGATTTATAATAAATTATGTATTGTAGGGTATTATGAAATTAGCGGCACGCCTCATACTTGATCTTGCATTTAATCTTGCATTTACCGTTCTTTTATTATGCGCTCTTATGTATCGCGCAACCGAAAAAGCTATTGACAAAAGTTTCGTTGTGCGTTTATACTGACCCACGGGCGGTATATACGAAAGAGTTCGTATATACCGTAGTTATGTGCAATTTTTTTAGCCCCACATTTGTCGCCGCAGGCGCCATCCGTGGCGCCTGAAATTTTTCAGTATTGACATAATAAACATAAAATAGTATAAAAAAAGGACATTATGGAAGGAAATGTTTTAGAAATTGAGAATATTCAATATTCTTATGACGGAAAAAACATGGTTTTAGAGGATTTTTCTCTAAAAATTAAACGCGGCGGCATTGTGGCTATGCTTGGGCATAATGGGGCGGGAAAAACGACATTGCTTCGGCTGATTGGAAAATTGATACAGCCGCATAAAGGCGACATCCAATGGAATTTAATATCCGATAAAAAAATTGGGTATATGCCGGAAGGATTAGGGCTTTACCCCCGGCTTTCCGGTTATGAAAATATGAAATTGCGGTTTTTAAGCGCAAATAAAAAACCTGATAAAGAATTGATGCTGTCGATTTTGAATAAAATTGAACTTGGGGAACATGCGAAAAAATTGACAGGATATTATTCAACCGGAATGAAGCGGCGGTTGTCTTTGGTTTGTACATTGGCGACAACTCCGGAATTATTGTTAATGGACGAACCTTTTTTGGGAATTGACCCGGCAAGCCAAAAAACGTAACC
>JAIRLZ010000032.1 GCA_031259035.1 Treponema sp.
GACACTTTGCCGCTAGGGGACGTGGACGCGCTGCTGGAGTTTGAGTTGAAATACCAGGCGTTTGGCGCCGAGGCTTCCGGCGGGCGGGTGTGGACCATCAGGAACGGGCTGTACAACGCCCCTGACGACGCGCCGGAGTATGACGGCGCCGGCGAGGCCACCGGCAGGGGCGTGAGCGCGGGGAGCCACATCCCGGTCAAATTCGGCGCCGGCGCCCCGCCGGACAAAAAGAACGAAGGAACGGTAATCATTACCAAGTGACGCGGGACCTTCGGCGCCGCGTCATGAAGGCGCCTGACGCGACATCATACACGTAAGGAACTGTTCATAAACAACATGCACAGCATGTTGTTTTAATTAGGCTGTTCCAAAACGCGCCTTATGGCGTCAGTTTTGGAACAGCTTCTTACCCCTGGAGAACATTAGATAAGCCACAAATGCTAGACCCATAAAGAATTGGCAATTTTCTCCAAAAGCCTGTTCCAAAACTAACCCGAACCGCAGGTTCGCAACCGCAGGTTCGCGTTTTGGAACAGGCTCAGGTGATTTACGGCATAACATACGTCTTTAGCGGAGCGAAGCCGTTGAAACCCACGGAGGCGTAGCTTGCCGTGTATGCGCCGGCTGAAAGAAAGTACACGCGGTCGCCGATGGCGAGATCAACGGGCAATTTATACTTGTAGTCCTCGTAGAGAATGTCCATACTGTCGCACGTTGGACCCGCGAGGATCGCCTCGGCTTCTTTGCAAAAGGGCGAGTCCTTGCTGGTGACAATCGGGTATTTGATGGCTTCATTCAGCGTTTCTATGAGTCCATTGAACTTGCCGGCGTCGAGATAGACCCAGCGGTTCAGCGCGGCGTTGCTTTTGCGGGAAATGAGCGCCACTTCCGAAATAAGGATGCCGCCGTTTCCGGTTAGGGAGCGTCCGGTCTCAAGTATAATTGAGGGAAAATCTTTGCCAAAGGCGTTGGTGAGATACCGATGGATTTCAGCGGCGTATTCGCTCAACTTGTTGGCTGGCTGCAAGTATGGCGCCGGAAAACCGCCGCCCATGTTTATCATGTCAAGGTGAACGCCTTCTTCTTCCTCAAGGATGGATGCAAGGTACTTGGTCTTGGCGATGGCGTCGTCCCACTGGCCGATGTCCCGTTGCTGGCTGCCCACATGGAAGGATATGCCATACGGCGTTAGTCCAAAATCCCGCGCCGCAACCAAAAGATCGTACGCCATGTCGGAATGGCAGCCGAACTTTCTGGACAGGGGCCAGTCAGCGGCGGATGAGTTTTCAACCATGATGCGGACATAAACCTTTGAACCCGGAGCCGCGGACGCTATGTTTTTCAGGTCTTCTTCACTGTCTGTAACGAACAAGCGTACGCCTTTTTCGTAAAAATACGCAATGTCCTTGAGTTTCTTGATCGTATTCCCGAAAGAAACACGCGCCGGATCTATGTTGAGGGCAAGAATCATATCAAGCTCCGGTCTGGACGCGAGGTCGAAATTGGCGCCTAATTCCGCAAGCGCGGACACAATGGCGCGTTCGGGATTCGCCTTCACCGCATAGTATATCTGACTATAGGGAAACAATTCGCGAAGCGTCGCGTAATTGTCCTTTATTGTTTGGAGATTGATGACGATGCACGGCGTTTCAAGATCACGAGAAAACTCAAGGAAACGTCTCCAATCAGCGTCGGATATAAATTCAGATCTGTTTATCATGTAAAAACCTTTTGCTTGAGGCTTTTTCAGAACGCGCGTGAGGTCCGCAAATCTGAAAAAGCCTCTCTTCAAATACGATATTGTTACGATACTAATCATTTTGGTCAAGATGTGATATAGTAGAGTTGTTCAGAAACTTCAGTTTCTGAACAACAACCGCGCTTAAAAACAACAAAAAATGCGGATTTCATTAAGAAACCCTCATTTTTTGGGAGGCTTGTGAAAGAACCAACCGGGGTATTGAACAAGTCCAGTGAGCATGAGAAAAATATGGGGCATAGTTTAAGGGATCGTTTGCAAGCCATTAAATCTCTGAAAATGGAAGCGGGGCTGAAAAAAGCCGTTTCCAAAGACGCTCTTTCCAGCGCGAACGCCGCTGACGCGGGCGCCGCGTCCATAGGCGCCGCCTCAGCGGACGCGATTCCACCCGGTTGGCTTTCCGTCGCCGGTTTGGTGAAAAAGCGCGTTCTGACGCTGGACATGCCCGCTCCTGTTCCGGACTTAACAAAGACCGTCCGGCAGTCCTTGGCGATTCTGACGCCGGATTTGCTCCACGCTTTCCATGCGGATTATGCGTATGAGGATTTCGTTTTTTTTGACCTTGAAACAACCGGACTTTCAAGCGGCGCCGGCACGCTCGCCTTTATCGCGGCTTTTGGACGCCTCAAGAAAGCGCGGCGCGGGTACGCCTTGCAGTGCGCCCAGTATCTTTTGCTTGATTATCCTGGTGAAAATGATTTTCTGGAAGCGGCGCTTGGCGCGTTGCGCGGCGAATTTGACGCGCCTTTCATCGTCACTTACAATGGCAAATGTTTTGACAGCCAGATATTGAAAACCCGCTGCCTTATGAACGCCATCGCTCCGCCTGTTTTTCGCCATGTCGACCTGCTCCACCCGGCGCGGCGTCTATGGAAACGGACGCTTTCTTCCTGCTCCCAGTCCGAGATCGAAACAGCCGTTCTGGGACTGGACAGAACCGGCGACATATCCGGCGCGTTTGCCCCGGACATATGGTTTTCCTTTCTGAGAACCGGCGAATGGGAGCCGCTTTTGGGAATGTGCGATCACAACAAAAGAGACATTTTTGGATTGGCGTCTATTTTCATCGCTTTTACCCATATTGCCGCGGCTCCCGCGCAATATATTGAGCGCTATGGGGTCGACAGGGAGCGTCTGGCGCTCCGTTGGCGTTCCGTCCTGAAACGCGGCGGCGCGGACGTTGAAGAGACGGTGCGCGGAACCGGCGGGGATCTCATCCGCGACGCATCGGAGCGGGGATGTCCGAAAGCCGCCCTTGTTCTGGCGTTTGACCGCATGAGAGCGGGCGCCTTTGAGGAAGGGCGTCAACGGCTTTTGGCGGCAGCCGTGGCGGCGGACTTTCCTGACGCCGTTAAAGCGCGCGCACTGCGAGGGCTGGCCATTGACGCTGAGCGCCGCCTGAAAGACCGGGGAAAAGCTTTGGCGTATGTTGAACAAGGTCTTGCGTTGAGCGGCGTTGGAAGCGTGGCGCGGGTGGATTTTGAGCGTAGGAAGGAGCGGCTTCTGAAAAAATTGAAGTTGGGGGCAAGATAACGGAGATGGAACGGCGCATCGCCTGCGGCAAGCGGCCGCCAGCCTCCGAAACGCCTCATTTGGGACGCCTCCTTATGGAGGGTGCGCCGCATGAAGGCCACGGTCTTGTCCCGCCGCGCCGCTTTCTCCACGTCAATGGCGTTGAAACGGCGGCGGTAGGCCCCGCCTATGTCCGTGAAGCCGCCGGCAACGAACACCTGCGCCCCGTATTCGCGCTTTCACTTGCCGTTTTCTCAAAAAAAGAGTATACTCTTAGAAATGTTAGAAATAGCGAGTGTTATCGACATAAAAGGAGGATCATCGTGAGCAACGATATAACGCCGTATGAATCGGCAAGCAGTTTGTCGAAAAAAGGCGTCGTCGCGGTAGGATGCATTGCCGGCGGCATAGGCTTGTTTATATTGGGAAGTTTGTCTCCGGTTGCGGGTATTGTCGCCGGGGCAATCGCCGGTGTGGTGGGACTATGCGCGTTGGCTTCAAAAGACCCAGCTGACAAGACGCCGGGCGCGATTGTAACAGGAGCGGGGGCGTTAAGCATAGTGTCAAAGTTGCCGTTTATCGGATTTTTGGCGAAACCTTTTCTTGGATTGGGAGCGATCTTCTTGCTGGGTGTAGGCATCTGGAACGGCTTCAAATTTCTCAAAGGGTTAAAAGCCAGATCTTAAAGCGCGCGTTGAAATACTTCTTTGAAACCTACGGCTGTCAAATGAACACTGCGGAGTCCGCCGCTCTTGCGATGACGCTGAAAGAGCGCGGCTGGGAGTCCGCGGACACCGCTGAGGCTGCGGAGCTTGTGTTGATAAATACATGCTCGGTGCGCGCTACCGCCGAACAGCGGGTGTTTGGCCGCCTCGCGCTCTACGCCGCGGAAAAGAAAAAGCGCTCCGCCGGATTTACGCTGGTAGTCGCGGGGTGCATGGCGTCCCGGTTGGGGGAGACGCTTAAAGAGAAGGCGCCGGCTGTGGACTATGTTATGGGTACGGACGCGCGCTCAACCTTCCCCTTGATTCTGGAAGCGGTTGAAAAAGGCGCCGCCAACGGCGCGGCGCGCGGCGCGTCCGTCGCCTACGGCGAAAAACCGGCGTTTTCTTTTTCCGCGTTTCATGCGGAAGCGGACGGCGTCCGCAGTTTCGTCCCCATCATGCATGGATGCGACAATTTTTGCGCGTACTGCATCGTCCCGTACGTGCGCGGCAGGGAAATCTCCCGCGATCCCGCTTCAATTCTCGCGGAGATTCGGCTGTTGGCGGAGAGGGGCGTACGGGAAATCACCCTCTTGGGGCAAAATGTCAACTCGTATCGCTGGGAAGACGACGTAAAAAGACAAAAGATTGATTTTCCCGCGTTGCTTGAGATGGTCGCCGATGAGATGGAAAAAACAGATGGGAAGATCCGGTGGGCGCGGTTTCTGTCGAGCCACCCAAAAGACCTTTCCTCAAAAGCGATACAGGTTATGGCCGGACGCCGTGTGTATTGCAGGCACCTGCACCTGTGCGTACAGCATGGCTCCAACGCGACGCTTGCCGCCATGAACCGCGCATACACGCGGGAGCGGTACCTTGAGCTGGTTGCGGAACTACGGGAAGCGATGCCCGGCATAAGTCTTTCAACGGATCTGCTTATCGGCTTTCCGGGTGAAACGGAAGAAAACGTTGAGGAAACGCTCGCCCTTATGGAACAGGTGAAATTTCTTTACTCGTATATGTACCATTACAATCCACGCGAGGGAACCGCGGCCTACGCGCTGCCGGATCGCGTTCCGGATGCCATAAAACAAAAACGGCTTGCCAAGGTTATTGCATTACAGAAACAACATACGGTAGAATTGCTTCAGGCGCGTATCGGCGCGAAAGCGACCGTTTTAATAGAGGGCGTCTCCCGCAAAAGCAAGGATGAGCTTATGTGCCGCACCGAGCGGGACGAGATGGTCGTGGCGCCCGGCGATTCTTCGCTCATAGGGGAATTCGCCGAAGTGACGCTTTCTGTATTACGGGGAAATACATTTCGAGCAAAGGAGGCGCGGATTCTGATCCGCTGAAAGGCATATGTGGCGATTAATAGGCATAGTGATTGTGTTGTTGATCTATTTGATCTTCATCATTCTCAATCAGGATACAAGGGGCGTTGTGTCCCTCGGGTTTACGAGGTTTGAAGGCGTACATACGTACATCATCACCTCTTTCGCTTTTGGGGCGGGCGTCATAATCGCGGAAATTTTCTCCATTATCGCCCGTTTTAAAAGACACAAGAAGCGAAAGATAAAGGCCGCCAAAATGTCGGCGGGCGCGATAGCCGGCGCGATGAGGGACGCGGAAGCCGTGTCCATTGACTCGGCGGAAAAAAACGTTGATGCTGACAAAAAAGAATAATGCTTCGGATGAAAAAAGACGCCTGTATCGGAGTCCGCGGGCGCCTGCGTAATATTGCGATCCTGCGGGGCAACGCCGTGAAGGTGTGTTCATCTCTGTTTTTGCTTTTTTTTGTACGATACGGTTTTACAGAAAGCATGGTAGTTGAGGTGTTGCGGTTTGAAAAAATCGCGGCGTCCTCATCTTCGGCAAGCGAGCGCAAGGCGGCTTACACCCAAATGGCGCGGCTTCTCTACCTTGCGGGCGACATGGAACGGGCTGCGGTTGCGTGGCAAAACGCCGCTTTGACCGACAAAAACAACCGTGATGACGCGGCGTTGCTCGAGGCCGCCGCCTGTTTCATTGCGATGGGCGCGTTTGATGCGGCAAGCGCGAATGTCAGAATGGCGCTGGTGTCCGGGAAAAGCTCGTCCGTCATCCCCAAAGCGCGTTATCTTGCCGCGACAATTGAGGCGTTCCGCGGATTTGACATTGCGCCGCTTATCGCCTTGCTTCCCGATCCCGCCTATGAACGGTACAAACCCTCCATCTATTATATAGCATGGAGAATAAGCGGGACCAGCGACTACAGAACAAAATTATTTTCCGAATATCCGAACAGCCCCGAAACGCTCTCCATCAAAGACGGAAAAACGGTAAGCGCTTTTCCGTCCGTCTTCTGGCAGTTCCTGCCCTCTGGCGCTGAAGAAGCGCCCCTTCCGTCTCAGATGGATATGCTCCAAGCCGGAATGTTCAGCGTGGAAAACAACGCTTTGTATCTCGTAAAGAGACTTATGACCGCAGGCTTTGAGGCTGAAACCGGCAAGAAGACCGTAAACGGCCGGTCCTATTGGGTTGTATTGACTCCGGGCGGAGAAAACATCGCCATGAGCCTCGCCCGATTGAAAGCCGCCGGCTTTGACGCCTTTCCGGTGAAGCGGCCGTCATATGCGCCGGAGTGACGTACGGGAAGGCGCGGCGGCGCCAAAGAGACTGCCCGATCCGCGCCCAACCCGCATAGGGGCGGCAAGCCCGCGATGAACCCCGCGCCGGCGGGCGGACTATGCGCCGCCGTGCATCCCGATAAGCGTTGAAAGCAGTTTTTTCTGTTCTTTTCTTGGCGAGATAATATCCACAAACCCTTTTTCCCGCTGAAATTCGGCGCGTTGGAAGCCTTGCGGAAGGCTTTGCCTGATGGTTCCCTCAATGACGCGGGGCCCCGCAAAACCGATGAGGGCGCCCGGCTCCGCGATGATGATGTCGGCGAGCATGGCGAACGACGCGGTGACCCCGCCGGTGGTCGGATCGCACAACACCGCGAAGAAAGGGACTCGCGCCTCGTCAAGATACGCCGCCGCAGCCGAAGTCTTCGCCATTTGCATAAGGCTGAAAATGCCCTCCTGCATACGCGCTCCACCCGATGTCGTATAGAGAATCACGGGCAGTCTTTCCTCCATTCCCTTGCGCATGGCGCGGCTTACCTTTTCTCCCACGACAGACCCCATTGAGCCGCCCATAAAATTGAACGACATAAGCCCCAAGACAGCCGGCTTCCCTTCTATCAAACATGTTCCGGTGATGACCGCATCTTTCATTTGGGCTTTCGCCTCGGCTTCAGAGAGTTTTTCCTCATAGCCCGCAAGCTCAATCGGGTTCAAAGAACGAAGATTCGCGGAAAATTCGATAAAACTGCCCTCGTCGGCAATGTATGTGATGCGTTCCAACGGTTCCATGCGGAAATGATGCCCGCATGAAGGGCAGACCTTTAAATTTTCATCAACAACCGTTTTGTTTCGCCCGGTATTGCAATGTGGACACGTTACAATAATTTCTTCACGAGCAGTTTGTCGCGCTTCGCGCATAAGACCTCCTAAAATCGACTGAAAGGCGATTTTTTACCTTGCAAACTGCCAAGAAAACGAAGTTTTCTCGCAGCCCCATTTATCGGGGTTTTTATGGCTTTTTTCAACGAGAAAACCATAAAAACCTACAAGTGCAACAGGCTGCTAGACATGTTCGACCTCTTTCGCAATGCTCCCATAGTACGACGTATCAAACTCGCCGGAACGGAAGGTTTTTTCCTTAATGATGTACTCCTGTTGCGTCCGGTTTGTCCGTATGCCTTCAATGGCCAATTCGGACAGGGCGCGTTCCATCTTGGCAAGCGCCTGCGCGCGATTCGCCGCGTGAACGAGCAATTTTCCGACCATTGAATCATAGTACGGCGGAACAAAGCAGCCTTCCGATAAAAAGGTGTCGAACCGCACCCCGAAGCCCCCCGGAACCGACAGTTTCGTGACGCGGCCCGGGCTTAAAGCGTTGATGCGGCACTCTATGGCCCAGCCGGAAAGCCGCACGTTGCAATCGCCGCAACGATTGCCGCTGTCCGCTCCGTCAATTTCCAGCGCGCTTTCCGTACAGGCGAGTATCTGCTGGCGGATAATGTCAACGCCGGAAACGAATTCGCTCACCGGATGTTCAACCTGTACGCGGGCGTTCACTTCCATAAAGTAGAACGCGCCGTCTTCGACAAGGAATTCAATGGTGCCCGCGCCGCAATAGCCAAGTTCGCGGAACATGCTCACCGCGCCCGTCTTCATGTGATCGCGCATGGCATCCGTTACGCCCGGAGACGGGCTTTCTTCAATAAGTTTCTGATGGTTTTTCTGTACGGAACAGTCCCGCTCCCCCAGAACCGCCACCTTTCCCTTGCCATCCGCGAGCATCTGAAGCTCCACATGACGGGGCCTTTCAACGAAGCGTTCAATAAACACCCGTTCATCGCCAAAATTGGCGAGCGACTCGGAACGCGCTATCCTGATGTTTTCTTCCAAGTCCGCTTCACGCCTGACAATGCGCATACCTTTGCCGCCGCCGCCCGCCGCCGCCTTGATGATGACCGGAAACCCGATGCCTTTCACCAGTTCGAGCGCGTTGTCTAAAACGGCGTCTTGGGTGCCGGGCGTAACCGGCAGGCCGAATTTCACGGCGGCGGCCCGCGCCTTCACCTTGTCGCCAAGCATCTCAATGACTTCAGGCGATGGCCCTATGAAAACAAGCCCTTCCTGACGGACGGCTCGCGCGAAGTCCGCGTTTTCCGACAAAAAGCCCACGCCCGGATGAATGGCGCCGCATGTGGTTTTCAGCGCGGCGGCAATCAGGTTGTTCCGCGACAGGTAGCTGTCTTTTGAGGCCGGCGGCCCGATGCACACGCTTTCATCCGCCATAGTGGTATGCAGGCCGCCTTTATCCGCCGTTGAGTACACCGCGACGGTTTTGATTCCCATCTCCCTGCATGTCCTGATGATGCGGACGGCGATTTCACCGCGATTGGCGATGAGCAGTTTGTCTATCATTATCCCTACAATCGTTTCACCTCGAAAAGAGGCTGCCCATACTCAACCATGTCCCCGTTTTTGGCTTTCACCGCGAGAATCTCACAGTTGAATTCGGCTTCGAGTTTGTTCATCATCTTCATCGCCTCAAGGATGCACAGCGTCTCGCCAGCCTTGACTTTTGAGCCTGCCATAACAAAGGGCGGCGCGTCCGGGCTGGAGGATGCGTAGAAGGCGGCCACAATCGGACTTGTGATGACTTCGCCCGCTTCGCCGCCCGCGCCAACAGAATCCGGCGTTTGAGGCGCGGCTGCCGGTGGCGCGTCAAGCCGCGGGCTTGTGGAAACGCCGTCCGTCCGCGCCTCGTTGCGCGCCGCGTCATGCGCGGAAACAGCGTCCAGCGTGACGGCTTCCTTCTTTTTAAGCGTAAAATGGACGGTTCCATCGCTGAAATCGAGTTCGGCGGCGGAGCCTTCGTTAAATTTATCGAACAACGACAATATCAGTTTGCTATCCATACTGTTCCTTAATACAACAGGAGCGGCGTGTCGGCGTCATAATCAACGCCTTCAACGTCAAACCCGTGGACTTCGAGAAAGTCGTGTTTGAAGCCCGCGACATCCGTATCCGTAAACACGTTTTCTTCGGTAATGGCGTTCATAAGGGCGAGCGTTTCTCTCTGGACGTCATCGCGCATCTCAAGATCGTCCAGGCGGATGCGCCCCGCCTCATCAACCGGCGTTTTGTCAGGGTCTAGAGCCGCTTCCGGCGTGTAGAGCCGCTCAAGGTAGAGCCGCGTTATCTGCTCAATGCAGCCTTCATGCAGCCCCTTGTCTTTCATAACCTTGAAAAGACAGGACACATAAAACGGAATAACCGGTATGACCGCGCTGGCGCGGGTTACCAGCGCCTTGTTCACCGAGACAAACGCCCTTTTCGCGGTTTCCTCGCCATTTTTTTCGCGGAAACCACGGTTTATCGCCTTACATGCGCGTTCAAGGTCTTCTTTCGCCTTGCCGATAGCGCCGTTTTTGTAAATAGCCCATGAAAGCTCTGGACCTATATACGTATACGCCACAGTACGGGCGGACGGCGAGAGCAGATCCGCGTTTTCAAGCGCTTCTATCCACAGTTCCCAATCTTCTCCGCCCATGACCTTAATGGTCGCGGCTATTTCTTCCGGGGTCGCGCCTTCCGCGCTCGCCGTGAACATCTTGCCGGTCATCATGTCAACGGTTTTTCCCGCATAGGAGCCGCCTATGGGTTTGATCGCCGATTTGTACATGACGCCGGTTTTGGGATCAACGCGCACCGGAGACGCGAGCGAGTAGACGACTAGATCGACGCGGGGTTTTATACCGGCTTTTGCGGCGGCCTCCCTGACCGCTTGGATGGTCTGGGCTTTTATCTCGTCGGAAAAAGCGTCGCCGTTCAGCGTTAATGAGACGATCCCCGCTTCCGCGGCGTGTTTGTCAAATGCAAGATTATTGTAGAACCCCGGTGTTCCGGGTTTTGATTCGGAAGCGGGTTTCTCCAGCGAAACCCCGACGGTTGCGGCTCCATACCCGAAAGCCGCGGCTATGCGGCTTGCAAGCCCATACCCCGTCGAGCAGCCGATGACAAGCGCCAATGCGGGCGCCGCCGCCGGTGAAGCCGCTTTTTGCGGCTCTGAATTTTTTGAATCTTTTGAAAAACGGCTCTTGACATACGCTATCTGCCGTTTCACCGCCCTTTCGCACCCTATAGGGTGGCTGTTGATGCAGATATTGTTACGAACCATAGGTTTTATTATCATAAATCACCTCATTGATAATATATGACATTTTCTATGATTTCGTCAAGTAAAAGCGAATTTTTTACCTTGCGGCAGGCGGGGATTCTTTTTGCAATGATAGAGAGCCGCCGCCGTCCGCGTTTGCGGCGGGGTATTGAAGATTTCTCCTTGAAATCTTTGCGTATATGGGGGAAACAAATCCCCCGCTCCCCCAGCGTTACGACTTAGAGGGACGGGGTATTACATCCGCCATTGGTTACATGGCGCAAGAAGCAGTCTAAAAAATATTAAAACTGTTCTCGCGCCATTGTAACAATTTGGGCTGACGGCGGTATAACCCCTGTCAGTTTTGACGCGGCGTTTTCGGCGAGATGTCCGCTCGCTTTGACCTGTTGCGGTGGAGCGTCCGCCGGCGCAAAGCGCACGCCGGCTTCCACGTCGTCTCCGGCGATCTCGCTCTTATGACTGGCGACGTTGAACTGGCCGCCAGGCGTGAGGGTCCCGCTCGCCGCGCCTGACTCTATGTCGACGAACTCGTCGATATAGCTGGCGGCGTCCGCCAACCCCTCGACGTCCACGACAATGCGATCCGCGAGATTGCGCGACGGGGCGCGGGCGTGGAGCCGGAAGGCCGCCGGATGTCTTTTTCCGTCATGCCCTTCGGAGATCTTGCCAAAAGTTCCGCCCACGTTGGGATGCGCGGAAAAACAACCGGCGCTGACCGCGAATCCGTCGCGCGGGCGATACGCGCGCCTTCCGCATGGGGAAGGCGGTTTGGATAGAGTTTCACGCGGATGCGGCGCGACACTTCGTTTGCATTGTTGATGACAGCCATGACACGCTCCTTGATAAAGAAATGAAAAGAACCGCTTCAAAACCGGCGGGGTTTTAAAGCGGTTCGGGAAAGGGAGAAAAAAGCGGTGTTCAGTGTTTTCTTTAGAACAGGAGTCTAACTC
>JAIRLZ010000088.1 GCA_031259035.1 Treponema sp.
CTGTATATGCGCAGACCCGCAAAGCGGGTCTGACACCGCCAGTAGGCGGATCGGGGTTCAGTCGCCTAGCAGCCTATTACACTTGTGGGTTTTTATGGTTTTTTCGTTGGAAAAAGCCATAAAAACCCCGATAAATGGGCATACTTTGGCAGTTTGCAAGGTAAAAAATCGCCTTTTAGTCGATTTTAGGAAGTTTTATGTGCGAAGCGCAACAAACTGCTAGGTCATTGCGCTTCGCTCCACTCCCACGCAAAACCTCCGCGCCCCGCAAAGCCCTTATCCGGGCCGCCAAAACGTCGTCGAACCGAAGGTTCGCAAACAGCCTGAATGTTATGCGAAATTGCGCCCAAATTTTCTGCAAAAAATTCGGAAAATACTTGAGCCTGTTCCAAAACTAACCCGAATGTAATTCGCGTTTTGGAACAGGCTCAAACGTTATTACCGCTCCTGCGGAAGACTTCCATAGTGAATCCGCCTCCAACAGAAGCCCATATTATTTCACCTTGAGCAAAAGCGTCATTGACGCTCATAATCCAGAAAGCCTCATCATTATGATTCTTTTTCCTGTGATCTACACGCCTCATGCCGCTTTGCCCTGCCTATATCTGGAGCCGCTCCGCGTGGTGATACGCCTTTGTCCGCAGTTCCTTTACCGATTCGTCCAAAAGGTAATCGTCAAACCGCATCATGCGGTCTATTGGAGACGCGCCGCCGGGCAGGATTTCGATGATGCGGTTTGACGTTGAGTTGACGAACTCGTGATCGTGCGAGTTGAACAGGATGACGCCGGAAAAAGCGCACAGTCCGTTATTCAGGGCGGTGATGGCTTCAAGATCGAGGTGATTGGTCGGTTCGTCCAAAATGAGGACGTTTGCGCCGGAAAGCATCATTTTTGCGAGCATACACCGCACCTTTTCGCCGCCGGAAAGCACGTTTACGGGCTTCAGCGCCTCGTCGCCGGAAAAGAGCATACGTCCCAGAAAACCGCGTACATAGGTTTCATCCTGATCCGGAGAATATTGACGCAGCCAATCCGTGATCGACATGTCTGAATCGAAAAACCGGGAATTCTCCTTGGGAAAATACGACGCCGAGGTTGTCTGCCCCCAAAAGAAGTCGCCCGATGATTGTTTCTGAGATCCGGTGATGATGTCGAACAGCGCCGATTTCGCCTGATGTTCCTGCCCCACGAACGCGATTTTGTCGCCTTTGTTGACCGTAAGGTTGAAATTCTTTAGAATGTCCCCCTTGCCGGCGTTTTCGGCGGTTGAAAAGCTCAGATTTTCGATGTTCAGCACATTGTTGCCGATGTCTCGATCCGGTTTGAAGCCAACATACGGAAATTTGCGGCTTGTTACCGTAACGTTTTCAAGGTCGAGCTTTTCAAGCACTTTCTTCCGGCTTGTCGCCTGCCTGCTTTTTGAGGCGTTTGAAGCGAACCGCTGGATAAATTCCTTGAGTTCGCGGGCTTTTTCTTCGTTCTTCTTCTGTAGATCCTTCGCCTGCTTTTGAAGTATCTGGCTCATCTGGTACCAGAAGTCGTAGTTTCCCGAATACAGGGTGATTTTTCCAAAATCAATGTCCGCGATGTGGGTGCAGACGCTGTTCAAGAAGTGGCGGTCGTGGCTCACTACGATTACCGTGTTGGGAAAATCAATGAGGAATTCCTCAAGCCACGAGATGGACTCAAGATCAAGCCCGTTGGTCGGCTCGTCAAGAAGGAGGATGTCGGGACTGCCAAAAAGCGCCTGAGCCAGCAACACGCGCACCTTTCTGGTTTCGTCAAGCTCGCTCATCATCTTGCCGCGATCCGCCTCGTCAAGACCAAGCCCGGAGAGGAGTTGGCTCGCCTGGGCTTCGGACTCATATCCGCCGAGTTCGCCGAATTCGGCTTCCAATTCCGCGGAACGGATGCCGTCCTCGTCTGAAAAATCCTCTTTTGCGTAGATGGCTTCCCGTTCCTTCTGCACGCTGTAGAGTTTGGGGTAGCCCATGACAACCGTGTCTATCACGGAATATTCCTCAAACGCGAAATGGTCCTGCTTGAGCGCGGCCATGCGCTGTCCCCCCGTAACGCTTATTTCACCCTTGTCGTGTTCCACCTCGCCGGAGAGTATTTTGAGAAAGGTCGATTTTCCCGCCCCGTTAGCTCCGATGATTCCGTAACAGTTGCCGGGCGTGAATTTGAGATTAACATCTTTGAATAACGTCCGTTCTCCATAGCTTAAACGTACGTCTGTAACTGTGATCACTATATACCTCGTTTGTATAGGGTAAGAAAATCTCTAAAAACTGTCGACCCGGAGGTTCGCTAACCAAAGGTTCGCTAATCGCAAGCTTCGTGTTTTTAGAGGTTCCCTCATGTATTAGAGCCTTTCCCATCGAACCTGAGGCTCGCTCCAACCCGAATTATCTCGCGTTTTGGAAAGGCTCAACAGCAAGCGGCGACCATCCGGTCTCGCCGGCAGGGAAGGCGTCAGTTGTTTTTCTTAAAAACGCCTAAAAGTTTTGCGAAAAATCCTTTTTTTGCGGTCTTTTCCATATCCACAGCAGGTGGCGTCGTTGTTTTAGCGGGTTTTACCGGCTGTTTGCCTGCCGCAGCTTCGCCACGCGCGCCTTTTTTCACGGCTTTTCCCGAAACGGAATCCAAAACGGAATCCGCCGCCGCCGAGCCGGACGTCAACTCAACCGGCGCCCGTTTTCTCTGCCGTGAACGCCGGCTTTTTCGCTTGTGGGCGACATCCTGCCGCGGCTTGCCTTCGGTACCGGCGGCTGTCGTTTCGGCGCCGGCTGATCCGGCGTCGTCCGCGCCGTTTGCGCTATACTTCGCCCGGTAATACGCCATGCGCTTTTCAAAAGGCATTAAGGAAAGATCGCCGCTGTCAACGCCATTCATTTGTTCAAAAGATTCTTGTGTGGGCGGGAAACCGCGTCTTTTATTTTTAGCGGGC
Source organism: Treponema sp. (assembly GCA_031259035.1). GTDB lineage: Bacteria > Spirochaetota > Spirochaetia > Treponematales > Breznakiellaceae > JAIRKH01. The sequence goes on from JAIRLZ010000088.1 coordinate 2,952, forward strand.
TTTTCAGATGTCCGCGCAGACTCGTCCGCTTGCCGCGCTTTATCGTCTCTTGATGCATCGCGCAACGGCGAATCGCGCCGTGATGGATCACGCCGTGACGAGTCGCGGCTCAATGAGTCGCGGCTCAACGACTCGCGGCTCGTTGAGCCGCGCCGGTTCCCTTCTTTCCACAACCACTGTCCGCCGCGACGCGCCGCGTCGCCACGCGCCGGATCCGGTTCGCTCCTGTTTTGATCGCGTGAGCCGGCGCGAGCGCTTTTGTCTTCCGCGTACAGATGTTCCCCCGCGACTTCCGAGGGAATTTTCATCTCAATGTATCTTTCGATAGCGGCGAGTTCGTACACGTCCTGTTCGCTGGCGAAAGACACGGCTTTGCCGGTCTTGCCGGCGCGGGCTGTGCGCCCTATGCGGTGAACGTAGTTTTCGGCCTCGGCGGGCAGATCGTAGTTGACAACCAAGCCAAGCCCTTCAATATCAAGCCCGCGCGCGGCGACATCGGTGGCGGCGAGGAAGGGCGTTTTGCCGGCTTTCAGCTCTTCGATTATCTTGAGCCGCTTGGATTGCGGCAGGTCGCCCATGATAAACTCGACTTTGTAGCCGTTGACCTTAAGACGCTTTGCGATGATTTCCGTGTACCGTTTGGTGTTGCAGAAGATGATGGCGCTTTCGGGACGCTCCCGTTCAAGAACGCCCAATAGCAGCTTCATCTTGTCTTCAGACGGCACGTGGTACAGAAGTTGCTCAACTTCTTCAACCGTGACCGTTTCCGGCGCAATCTCTATTTCAAAAGGCGTCTTTGTGTATTCATACGCAAGATTTTTCACCCACGTGTTGAGCGTCGCGCTGAAGAGCATAGTTTGCCGCCTGTCTACAGGCGGCACCGCTTTGATGAGTTTCCGCAAATCAGGATAGAACCCCATGTCAAACATGCGATCAGCCTCATCAATCACCAAGAAGGCGATGTCCATGAGGTTCATCTGCCCTGAAGCGTTTAGATCGAGCACCCGTCCGGGCGTTCCCACCAAAATTTGTACATTGCCGCGCAGCAGTTGCTGCTGTTGCCCATAGCCGACCCCGCCGTAAAAACTTCCAATCTTGAAAGGAAGGTGTTTTGCGAGCAGTTTCGCCTCTTCTTCAATTTGAACCGCCAACTCCCGCGTTGGCGCCATGACAAGGGCTTTTTTCCCATGCAAAAGCGACTCCGTAAGGAGCCTTTGAAAGATGACAATTAAAAACGCCGCTGTTTTTCCGGTGCCGGTTTGAGACTGTACATAGAGGTCTTGTCCATTAAACGCATTGCCAAGCACCTGCTCCTGAACTGGCGTACAGATCAAATAACCCGCTTCTACGATGCCTTTTTGTAGATCGTTGTGTAAATTCAGTTCTGTAAATTCCATTTTGAAACAAGTATAGCATAGTTTGGTTTTTGTGAACAGGGGGGGAACTGCGGGGCGGCGGCGCTATAAAGAAACTCGTAAGATTTCGCGCCGCCCAAATGCGCTGAAGCCGCGCAATTGACGAGGGGGCGGCGGCGCCCACGGACGGGCGCCATAAAACACCGGCGGCATGGCGTCAAGCGGCCCTGCGAACCGCCCCAACGATGAGGCGCCTAATTCCCAATAGGAATGCTGACAGTTGTACCTTGTAGGTCATCCGGGGCGTCTTTGCCGATTGAGAAAGAATTTTTAACGCGGACAGCGGCGGCTTAAAAATTCGGGCGGGTTTTCGCCGCATGGAGGGGGGCGCGGCGTCCTTCCGCGGCGTTTTCACGGCTATCCCGCGGCGGCGTCAAGCGCGTCTCCCCGCGCGGAAAGCTTGAGAGCGTCGAACAACTCCGCCACATCGCCCTGCATGATAATGTCCAGCTTGTACAACGTGAGGTTGATGCGGTGATCCGTCAGTCTGTTCTGAGGAAAATTATAGGTGCGGATGCGCTCGGAACGGTCGCCTGAACCGACCTGACTTTTGCGGGCTTCGGCGCGTTCGGCGGCGGCTTTGGACGCCTCCGCCTCGTAAATGCGGGCGCGGAGTATGCGCATCGCCTTCGCTTTGTTTTTTATCTGACTCTTTTCATCCTGGCAATGAACCACAATGCCGCTTGGAATGTGGGTTATGCGCACCGCCGAATCCGTAGTGTTGACGCATTGCCCGCCCGGACCGCCCGCCCGCATCACGTCAATGCGCAGATCGTCCAGCTTGATGTCGATTTCAGTCTCGTCCGCTTCGGGCAGAACCGCAACCGTAACCGCCGATGTATGGATACGCCCGGAAGCCTCGGTCTCAGGCACCCGCTGTACGCGGTGAACGCCCGACTCATAGCGGAGATTTTCGTACACATTGCCGCCGTTTATGGAAAAGACGATTTCTTTGAACCCGCCGAGTTCGGTTTCGTTGGAGTTCATAATTTCGAACTTCCAGCTTTTGGTTTCCGCAAAACGGGAATACATGCGAAACAGATCCGCCGCAAAAAGCGCGGCTTCATCACCGCCGGTACCGGCGCGGATTTCCATGATAATGTTCTTTTCATCAAGAGGATCTTTAGGAACAAGGAGGAATTTGAGCTTTTCTTCGGCTTCCTGCAACCGTTTTTCCAGTTCTTTCATTTCTTCTCTGGCGAGTTCCCTCATTTCAGAGTCTTTTTCTTCCTGCAAGAGCGTTTTCGCATCGTTGCATTGGGCGGTCAGCGTCTCAATTTCATCATGCGCCGCTACAATTTCGCCGAGTTGGGAGTATTCTCTCATTACATCGCGGTATTTATTCTGATTCTTCACCAAATCCGGATCTTGCGCCAGCGCCGACAGTTCTTCATAACGGCGAAGCATGGAATCTAGCCTTTCATTCATGGTATGAGACTATACCATACCACGGCGCGTTTGTGAAGATGTGGGCGAGGCGCTTCGCCGAAATCCTGTGTCTAGCAGTTTGTTGCGCTTCGCGCATAAAACCTCCAAAAATCGCCTGAAAAGGCGATTTTTTACCTTCAAACCGCCATGCGGAAACCGCCAAGAAAACGAAGTTTTCTCGCGGCCCCTTTATCGTGGTTTTCATGGCTTTTTTCAACGAAAAAACCATGAAAACCTACAAGCGCAACAGGCTGCTAGAGCGCCTTTCAGCCGCGCCTGCCGCTGTTAGCATGAGGCTGTTCCAAAACTGACGCCATAAGGCGCGTTTTGGAACAGCCTCATGCTAACAGCGATTTTTATGCTATTCTGTCAACCGCGTGTGAAAATCGTGAAAATTTTAGGACGTCAGGCAGTCCTTTTTAGACGCCGGCGCCGACGGACCCCGCTGAAAAGTTGACATTGGAAAACACCGGCTCATACGCATTCAGCACCCTGAAAGATTTGGTTTTCACTTCAGGCAAGCCGAGGAACATGTCAGCTTCATTTGGACACGCCGGATCGTCTTCATTTGTAATAAATTCACTGTCTGAAATGGATAGATTTCTAACCGGCGATTCGGGAAGTCCGGCTATAAAACCGGCTGACGCCCTGCATCCGGTCGCCTTTATGTCTTCAATGACAATGTTTTTTATCGAAGGCGTTGTATAGACTACCGGCATGGGTTCAAGCGTGAACCACCCGTCGGACAAAGCCGCGCCGCACCGGTAGAACATATTGATGACCAAAGGGCAAAGATTGTTTTCCATAGTTAAATGCTTGAAATGCAAATTGCTGATTTGGCCTCCCCGCCCCCGTCTTGTTTTTATGCGTATGCCCCTGTCGGTTCCCTGAAAAAGACAGTGTTCGGCGGTAACGTTAAAGATTCCGGCCGCGGTCTCGCTTCCGATAACGATGCCTCCATGCCCGTCTTTCACGGTACAGCGCCTAACCGCAATGTTTTGTGAAGGTTTGTTTGCCTTTATGCCGTCTTCCCCGGAACCGGATTTAATTACAATGCCATCATCGCCCACAGCAACCTCGCAACATTCAATCAGCACGTTTTCACAGGAATCAATATCTATGCCGTCGGTGTTAGGAGCGTCGGCTGGATTGGTTATTTTTATATCTTTTATTGTAATATCATTGCAAAACAGCGGATGCAACGTCCAAAACGGCGAATTGCGCAATGAAAACCCTTCAAGATAAATGCTGGTACACTTCCTAAATTGCACAAGAGGAGGGCGCAAAAACTGCATTTCCCGGCTGCCGCCTCCGGACGGCTGTTTTCCATACCCAGGATTGAGGCGGGCCAGAGCTTGCTCTTCCGGCGTCATCGGCGATTTTTGACCGTTCTTGCGTTTTTCTTGTAATATCGTCCACCATACCGCGCCAGATCCGTCAAACGCGCCTTTCCCGATAATACGGATATGATTCTGGCAGTCGGCGAAAACAAGGGGGCGCATTCCGTAACATTCCACGCCTTCCCACCGAGTCCAAACAGGTTTATAACGATCCGGCTCGGGGATAAAACTAATCACGCTATTTTCTTCAAGGACAAGGGTGGTATGGGAAAAGATTTCAACGGGTCCTGTTTTCCATATACCCTCGCCGACATGAATAATTCCGCAACCGGCTTCTTTTACGGCGTTAAATGCGGCGGAAAAGGCTTCCGAATTATCATATCGCCCGTCTCCACGCGCGCCGAATGCGGTGATATTCCGTTCAAACACCTCGTTGCTCCTTACGCAAAGTCTGACATGCCGCTTATTTCTGAACGGCTCCTTACAGAGTTTTGGCATTAAGCCAGACGGTATTATAAATTTCCTTGCGGAACGAGCCTCCGTTCAAACCAATGCGACGTTTAAGATACCGCGTCGCAAACTGTGTCTGTGCGCTTGCCGCGCGGAGGCTCATTATAAATTTTCTTTACACTGAAGCGCTTCAAAAACTTCAGTTTCGGAACAGTCTCCACTCGCCTCGCATTGCTTTTATACATGAAGGGGGAAACACAGTCGCGCCCCTCAACAAACGCCGCCGCAAGCGCGGCCTGTTTTTTCCTCACGCATGTGAGCTTTTCCCAAAACGCAAACGTATGTTCAGCGAACTATGTTCGGCGAACTTCCGCCAGGTTAGTTTTGAGAAAAGCTTTCGAAAAAGCGGTCTAAAGCCCACTTTTTCACTCTAAATCTAAGGCTGCTTTCCCAAAACTGACGCTACCCAGGGCGCGTTTTGGGAAAGGCTCATTGGACTTGTTCAATAACCCGGTTGGTTATTTCACAAGTCTCCCAAAAAATTAGAAAGTCATCACGACTTTGATGAATAAACCGCCGGTTTCAAGAAGAGCGTTGGGGCCGGATGCGTCAAGCTGTTTGTATTTTATCTGTCCGTCAGCCCTGCTTTCCAAGGTGGCGTTCATTGACAACCCCTTGTTTTCATTGAAGCCGATGATAAAGCGTCCATTATTCATAAATTTTATCCCGGCATACACTTCAAAACCGTAATTTTCCGCAAACGTGAATGTGTTGGTGTAATTGTCGCGGTCGGAAGACACACCTGGGGCGGTCTGCCATAGCGCATCCGCCAATGTTCCCGCGACAAAACCCGCGCCGAGCAGGAAACGGTTCCTATATGTGCATTGGGCGTCTATAGACAGCGAGATTATCGACAGGGGATCGCGGTAAATATGTTCGATGCCATAATAAGCGCCCCCAAGGTTTGCGCTCGCTTCTATATCTCCCGAGGTCAAGCGCAGACCCGCGCCCAAGCCGGCCGCCAACGTATTGCGGAAATTGGTGGTGGCGCTCGTTTGAGCGGTACTGGCGGTTCCGCTCAAAACATCAATGTTTTTTTCAAACCAGCCTACACTGAATCCCACCGGAATGCTGATGGACGGAGCGGCGTCAACCGTATAACGCGCGGCGAATCCCATCGAATTGCCCGAATAAATGTTGACTCCATTCAAGGCGTACAGCGCTTCAGCCGCAAGCGAATTGCCGGAGACGGCGAGATCGTGCAGTTTCAGCGAAGCGAATAAAGAAGGCGCGTATTTCCCCAATACAGGCTCTCCATGCGTAGAAACGCTGCCGTCAACATCGTAAAGGCGGGGGACAGCCTCGTCAAATTTGAAAGCGCTTGTAAACGCGCCTGAAATCAGCGGCTTCTCTTGTCCTGAAAGATACCGCAATTCAAGCTCATAATTATAGGTGTTGGCGGTTTTGAGCATATACAGGACGGATTCCGTTTCATACTTTGAAATCCTGCCAAAATACGAGGACTCGGTTTTGTATTTTCCCGCTTTCAACAACGCCTGTACCGGCAGATCAAGGGATAAAGCGTCAAAAACATTCACTTTTCCATACACCGAATCAAAAGAAACGCCGAACTCGTTTTTCCCCAAAGCCTCAAGTTGGAGCGGTTCATAGAAGGAACCCGATCTGCCCGTCGCCGTTATCTTAAAGTAACCCTCAAGAAATGAAACGGGTTTATAAGAGACAATTACATTGCCGCCAATGTAATACCCGTTTTTTTCTCCCTCATACGCGCCGTCGCCTTTCCCGCTTATCTCCTGAGCCGTCTCCGCGGCGCCAAGCGTATATATGGTCGTGAGATCGCCGGATAAAGAAAAAGACCCTGATTGCGCCCATACCGGCAGCGCCATTAAAACCAACGCGCCGGCCGCGCTTATTTTTTTTATCATACCGTTAATTCTTAACATACACATCTCCTGCTATCAGCACAATAAAACGCAATGCCAAAAATATTCAGTTTGATTATTGTATTTTTCTGTCATTGCGCCGCATACAAAACGAAAATGTCTGAATAATGAAAAAACTTATCGGCTTTTTAACTTTTCATGCATATATGATTAAACAAATTCACCTGACGTGAGGCGTTTTTCCAGCATGAGGGATAGTTCTCACCGATAGGTGAGCGCGCTCTCACGGGCGCGGCGTTTATGGAGGAAATATGGCGAGAAAAGCATTCCGTTTAGCCGGCGGCATTATTGTTTTATCTATTATTATATCCTGTAATTTATCTCCCACGGAAAGCGGATTCTACTATAGAGAAAACAATCCTACGGGATTTGTTGAAGTTCCTTTGACCAGTGAAAATCTCAACCGGCTGTCATTCGGCACCTCGTCAAGAGAAGCTAACGGCAGCGCCGCCGCCCATCAACCCGGCTGTGTTATAGAAGACAACCTCTCCATAGACGGCAGCGTCACTATAACGTCTACAAACGCCAGCAATAACGCGGGAAAAATAGCCGGAAGCGAAGACGGCATCGCGTATTTCTTTAAGGAAGTGGACAAGGACAAGAATTTCCGGTTGAGCGCTGATTTCTATGTGGAAACCTACGGCTTTTCCAACGGCAAGACCGATTTGAACGGGCAGGAAGGCTGGGGCATCATGGCGCGTGATTACGTGCCTCAGTATATATGGACGGGAAGCGACGGAAAAAGATACGACGCCACTATGGAAGGCATACGCACCGGCGTCAACACCGAAGACGGCGTTTCCCCCAGCAACACTTCCAACACCACAAACGGCATGTACTATACGGGCAAGGGAAGAGCCGACGGTCCCGGAGGTTCCGGCAACATGATAATGGTCGGCGGCGTCAAGCGCGGCGCGCGCGTCTATTGGCGCACCGGCGTAACAGACCCGGTTGGCGACGCGGTTGCCAACGCCGATACGGTCGCGGATGCGTCCAAGGCGAAGTTTTACTATTTGCCCAGGGAATTCGCCGACTATTCCATGTATGGCACCGGCAGATCCGGCATTGAGGCGCGCCCGGACTTCCCCACTGCGGGCTTGACCTACAGCCTTACGCTGGAAAAAACCAATTCCGGATTTAAGGCGAAGATTACGCCCCCAAAAGGCGTTGGCAAGGGCGTCACCAAAGCCCGCGAGCCGTCCGACGGCGCGGCGCTTGAGTACAACGATCTAGTGGTTGACAAGGGCGTTGTCAAAGCCGGGGAACTCTATTTCCCGGACGGCGAAAACATGCTCTTTTCCATAAATAAAGAAAATTACTACGTGGGATTTTTTGTGTGCCGTGACGCGAAAGTTAAGATAACGAATATCCGGTATGAAGAAGCCGACGCAGCCGACTGCGCCCCGCTTGTGTCGCTTGAACCGGAATTGTACACGCCGTCCTTTTCCGTAACGTCTCCGGCGACCGCTTCCACAGCCGATTACACGCTGTACGCCCGCTCCAATGTGGAGGGCGTGTTAAGCGTCAGGTTAAATGGCAGAGAGGTGAAAAACTACAGCGGAGCGTGGACAACCGAAAAGAGCAACGCGAGCGCCGAGCCTTTTGCGCTTTTCACCGTGCGGGGATATGAGCTTAAAGACGGGGATAATGTATTCAACACGATATTTACGCCTTCGGTCAAACAAGCCAATCTACAGGCTCATCTGCAAGTTGAGACCAACGCGCTTCTTGCCAACACGACGCCTATTTCTCAGACCTTTGTGGTGACAAAGAAAGCCATCGGCGCGGACGGCGGCGACATCTATGTCTCGCCCGCAGGACGATCCTACCACGCCGGAACGCGAGAAAGCCCGCTGGATTTGGAGACCGCGATAGCGTACGTACAGCCCGGTCAGCGCATCATCATGCTGAAGGGAATTTACACGCCTCTGGCTGTCACCATTCCCCGGTACAACAACGGAACGGCGGACCACTATAAATACATCATAGCGGAAGAGCGGGACAAGGCGATCATAGACTTCCAGCAAAATCTGAACGCCAAAGGCTTTGAGGTGCGGGGCGATTACTGGCATATAAGCGGCATCCATGTCCGCAACGCGCCGAACAAGGTCAAGGGGCTCACGGTGATGGGGAGTTTCAACATTGTGGAATGGGTGAAAACCTATTTCAACGGCGACACCGGCATCCAGATCAGCGGCTCCAGCGCGGAGCCTAAGGCTCTGTGGCCCAGCAATAACCAGATACTGTACTGCGAGTCCTTCGCCAACATGGACGAGTCCCGTGAAGACGCGGACGGCTTCGCTTCCAAGCTGACTTCCGGCGAGGGGAATGTGTTCAAGTGGTGTGTGGCGCACCATAACGCGGACGACGGCTGGGACCTCTTTGCCAAAAAAGAGACCGGTGCCATCGGCGCGTTAAAACTCGAACACTGCATCGCGTATTCAAACGGCAAATTCCTGAACGCCGGGTTGTCCGCTTTATATGGGGGCAAGGGCATTGCCGAAGAGTCCTCGCGGTCTGGCGGAAACGGGTTCAAGATGGGCGGCGAAGGGATACCGGTGACGCATGAAGCGGTGGACTGCCTTTCTTTTAACAACGACGCGGACGGTTTCACCAGCAATTCAGACCCGGCGATACTGCTCACCCACTGCACCTCGTATGACAATGGCGGCACCATAGAAGACGACAGCCCCACCGCGAACAAGCCGGGGAACTATGCGATCTATGGCGCGGGCTCCGCCGGTTATACCGGACTTGACGCGGTTGTCACCCAGATTGTGTCCCTCTATTCGTCCGGCGATTCGCGTGATCGGGACAGGGTTGAAGTGAAAATGCCGTCCAGCGGGTATTGGTGGGACGGGACGCAGACCATCAACACATCGGGCAGAACGCTTACGGTCGCGGCCAACATGGTTTCTACGGCTGTTCCGTATCATGCGGGCGGCGTTGCGCCTTTCGACGACTCCATACAAGGCAATTTCCTTGTCATGCAATCGAATAATGACGGCGAAACACCGTACGGAATCGGCGATACGGGCGCGTATGCGCTCAACGGGTTTATGCAGTTGAAAGAAGTGTACGATTTGACGAAGCCCGGCGCGAGAGGACTGTGGAACTAGGGGGATATGATGATGAATATAAAATATCTAGCAGCCTGTTGCAAGCGATTTTTTAGGATTTTATGCGCGAAGCGCAACAAACTGCTAGCAAGCGCAATCATTATAACAGGCGGGCTTTGCTTTTTAGCCGGATGTTCGGAGACGCTCGCGCCCGATGATGTGATTCTTTCGGTAGATGACGGCGAAGGCGGCGGAAATGGAAACGATGGCGACGGCGAGGAAAGCAATCTGATCGTGGATGGCGGCTTGGCGCTCTACAATATGCCGGGCGGCATTTTTGATATGGATGAGGGGGCGTTTATGACGCCGGAGACCTTTGGACGCAGGCCATCCGAATCTGACGGCGGAGACGTCCCGCTTGACGAAGACATCCGCAAGCGGGGGAAGTACCTTATAGACGGACCTGTGGTGTCAACCTCAAAGCTGGATTCGGGCGGTTTTACCGACGTGCAGTTTATCCATTACAAAGAGCCTTTGACGGGTGAATTCACCGTGCGGGCGCGGGTTCTTATGACCGCAAAAGCGGGCGATTCCAGCAGCAAGGGTTTCTTTTTCGGCGCGTTTACCGGAACGCCGAAGCTAAAAGCCGGTACTGAAGAAGTTGATCATGTAGAGTTTGCCGCCGCGGAAAAAGGCGCGGGCTTGCTGTTCCGCACCAACGACACGGCGGACGGCAATTCAGGCGGCCCCGCCATACGCCCCTATTTCAAAGATGCAAGTTCGGCGGCTGGAGGGTGGTCGACAGGGCCCACAAGAACCTCAGACGCGGGAAGCGCCCGTCCGGAATACTGGCTCAACGCCCGCCAGCCCGCGTACAAGCAGGAGCGTATTCTTGAAGTCACGCGCCAGCAGGCGAATCGCGCCGCCACGGACGGCTCAACCCGCGAAGTGGCGTTTATTTTCCGTATTTATGACAGCAAGAGCGGCGCAAAGCTCAACGAAGCGTTTCTGGATACCGCTTCCGTTAATGAAGGCGTGAGGCTGGGACAGCCCGTCTATGTTGGCATCGCGTTGCTCGGTTCCTCGGTGGAGTTTTCGGAGATTGGCATTTGGGATAACAAAGACAAGACTGGCGAGCCGTTCTTTAAAACGCCGGAAACCGAACCCGCCTATGTCGTGGTGGAAAGCGTGAAAATCGGCGTTAGACGCGGCGCCGGCTCCCTTATTACATCCTATGCGACATCCTCTCTCCTTCCGAACTGCGGCAGGTATGCCGTTTCCACACTTCAGGATGCCGTTGAGAGGCCTATTACGCTTGAAACGGTGTATACCCCTTCTTATGCGGACAACCTTTTTGTTGATTGGGAAATAATCATTGACAATTCGGATGGCGGGATAACGTTAGAGAGGCTGGAAGGATCTGAAGAGACTGGCTGGAAAAAGGCGAATATTACGGTCTCCCGGAGCGGCAGCGTTGTAATAATGGCGGTTTCCCGCGACAGCGGTTTGGCTGACCATTGTGTGGAACTAGTGGTAAACGAGTGAGAGAGACCCTCTGGCAAGGGGTTTCTAGCCCCCGCCTGTCGTCGGGTCAATTAGACCCCACAGGCGGGGTGAGAGGCGTTCTCACGCAAGAATAAACAAGTAATCAGCCGGCTTTGCCGGTAGTCCCCGTTATGGGGACTTAGATATTTTTTATGGAGGAAAATATGAAACGATTAGGAATTATGGCGGCCATTGTACTAGCGTCTTCAGCGCTGTTCTTCGGGTGCGACAACGGCGGCGAGGAAGATTCGACTGTCAAAGTGACAGGCGTCGCCATCAGCGGCAGCGGCGTTGCAGACGGCGCCGCGACGATAGCCGTCGGCGGAACCCTTCAGTTGACCGCGGAGGTGTCGCCGGATAACGCAACCGATAAGACGGTCGCATGGTCAAGCGATACGGCGCCGGTGGCGACTGTTGACGCGGCGACCGGACTTGTAACCGGCGTTAGCGCGGGAACGGCGACCATAACCGCGACTGCGGGGGGTGTCACCGCGACTGTTACGATAACCATTACCGCGCCGGTGGCGGTTGAAAGCGTCGCCATCAGCGGCAACGGCGTTACAGACGGCGCCGCGACGATAGCCGTCGGCGGAACCCTTCAATTGACCGCGGAGGTGTCGCCATCCAACACGACAAATGAGGACAAGGTTATTACGTGGACGAGTGACGCCGCTTCGGTCGCAACGGTAGACTCCTCTACTGGACTTGTAACCGGCGTTAGCGCGGGAACGGCGACCATAACCGCGACAACAGCGGGCAATACAGCCAACGGCGCTCCGGCAACCGCGACTGTTGCGATAACCGTTACCGCGCCCATAGAGCGCAAGCTGGTGATATTTAACCAGACCGGAGCGCCCGATGGTTCAACCGCGGCTGGAGAGGTGGCGGACGCCGCTTTCAATGAGAACGACAGACTCACTGTCAAGAATACCAGTACCACCGCAGGTTGGGGAACCCAGCTTGAGAAGATTGCGGGCAATACATTTGTCTATCTGGACACCCCCTTGCAAGCGCCGTTTAGCATCAGCGCCCGTGTGAAAATCACCCAATTGATCGCCGGCGCAGGCACCGACAACGGCGTTTTCATCGGCGCTTTTACGGATCCCACAATAGATAATTCTAACCCCAATGCTGATGATTACGCTACGTTTATCGCGCTTGCTGGCGTGAACATCGCTACAAACGGACGCAGAAGCGTGTATGGAACCAGGCTCACTACTAGCGCAACCGACAATTCCGCAGTTGGATCAACGCAGTTCACGGAGAGTACCGACACCGAATATGTGTACACCGTAACGCAGGCGACGGTTGGTACATACAATATGTTGGTTGCGGATGATGCATTTGATCCTCCTAGGCCTCACGCGCCATACACATCAAGCGGTACATCCCGGTCAGGAGACTCCCAGATTCATCCCGTTCTCGGCAAGGCGGCGGCGGGGGAAACCGCGGAGATTAATTCCCCGCTTTACCTTGGCATCATAGTCAGTGGTGTGGAAGTTGAAATATCCAATATTATCATCACACAAGGCGCTGAAACAGTATACTCAAAACCGGCTCCGGCCACTCCCTATCCGGCGGTTCAAAGCGTTGCCATCACGAATGAAGCGGGCGCGTCCGTTGAAGTTGATGGAAATTTGCAGATGACGGCAAGTGTAACTCCACCGGAAGCGTATCAGGGGGTTACATGGAGGATTGATGAGAATGACGCTCAGTATGCATCTATTGACGAAGCTACTGGCGCATTGAAAGGGCTTGATGTAGGTACTGTCCATGTGTATGCGGTTTCAGTTGACAACGGCGCAGACGGAAGTCTGGTAACATCGGCGGCTTTTGAGGTTAGTGTAACAGGAAAACAAGCGTTGCCAAATGAACGGGCATGGAATTTTCAAGAGGTGCCGGCTGGATGGACTGATGCCGCTTCTAATAGTACCACAGTTACATATACACAAGGTATGAGCTTACTAGGTGGGCTTAGAACCGCGACCTTTAATAGCGCCTCACCTGCTCCGGAGGACAGTGGTTTTTCTAACGGCTTTTTACAACCCGGCGGCACTGCGGCAAACGGCTTTGCTACCATTGCTTCCGTGCAAGGACCTTTTGCCATTACGCTTAAATACGTCGCAAATGCTGGAGATAACGATGGACGATTCCCCACGCTTAAAATCGGCGAAGAAGGCAAAGCTTCTCTTGAACCCAGCTCCAGTAGTGATAGCGAATGGAAAACCTATTGGGATTCAGTTGCCGTAGTAGAGAATAATGAAAAATCTACCGCTACTACTGACCCCAAAACCTTTACCTATGATTACACCGGTACGGATAAAGTCGATATTTTACTTGTAGCTACAGTTAATCCTGGCCGCACCTATGATGTAATTATTGAGTATAAGGGTGAATAACCGAGACCCATGAGCGCCGGCATGAAGTACCGGCGTACATAGTTCCTTCCAACGCCTCGCAATTCGCGGGGCGTTTTTTTGCGGCGGCTTGCCGCCCCGCCCTTTCGGGCTTGACACTTCTTGGGTGCATCAGCATGACCGCCGTTCTCCGCGAATTAAAAATCATTTGACATAAAAAAGAACAAATGTTACTATAGGGAACCTCTGGAAACTCCGGTTGAGTTTCCAGAGGTTCCATCATTGTATTAAAAAGATTAAAAACCCGCGCATAACAGGCAAGCCTTAAATCCGCGCTCACAGCTTCTCAAAGTCTGATTTTTGAAACGTATTCGGAGGATTTCCACCCGCTGACGCTCCGCATGAGGGCGATGGTCGCGGGAACGCTGTTTTCAAGGAGAATGTCAACGCCGGGCTTCCGCTCTTTAAGCAGCCGGAAAAAAGTTTTGTAGTCCATTTCACCGGCGCCAGCGCTCAGACTGTTGATCTTCCGGCCGTTTTCCATGCGGAAGTCTTTCGCGTGAATCGCAACGACGTGTCCGCCGAACGCTTCAAAGGCGCGGATAAAGAACGCCTCCTGCGGTTCGGACAATCCCGAAAGGGGGATAAGATTAACCGGATCGTAAATAACCTTGAGGCAGGGGGAAGGAAACCGGTCGAGGAGTTCTTTCATCAGCTCTATGGAAGAAATAGTGTGCTGATCCGCCACGGCTTCAACGCCGATAATGGCGCCGCGTTTTTCGGCGGTTTTGAGAAGCCTTTCGATGGAAGAACAGAGACGGTCGAACGTTTCACGCTTTTGGGTGTCGGGATGCCAAGAGCAGTCGGGATTGCGGGAGCCGGTCTCGGTGCCAACAATGGAACAGCCGAAATCCGGCGCAAAACAGAGGTGTTCCTCAAACCGGCGGAGGCTTTTTTCCCGCATGTCTTCATCCGGGTGCACCGGATTGATGTAGCAGCCGAGAACCGCGATATCAATGTCTTGTTTTTCAAAGACGCGCCTGATGGAACGCGCGTATCCGGGGCTGAGACAGCCGTCTTTCGGGGCGTCAAGCAGCGCCTTTGACAAGGCGAGCTGAATTGAAGCGGGTTTATACGGGGCAAGGGCTTGCGCCAATGCTTCCGGCGCCAGTTTTCCGTAATCGTGAGCGCGAAGTCCGAAACGCAACATACCTATAGTTTAGCACGAATATAGAGCGAATGCAAGAGCTGAGGCGCAGTGCGCGCGCATTATGTGGGCGTACCGCTTTTGCAATATTGGGGGTGGAGAGGATATTTTCTGGGCAAAGTTTTGTTAGTCTTGCCAATTTTAACCGTTGCGGAGCATACAAATTCCGGGTATTGAAGATGCTCTTCGCAGTCTGTGCGTGTGTGAGAGGCAAATCCCGCATATCTCCGGTTTTCCGCAACACATAGTTTCGATGCAACAAAAAAATGTTCTACGGTTCAAACCGGCTGCCAACCGGGATCCTCACAAGATTGACAAAGGTGTCTTTAGGATAGCGGGTTCTGAAACTTCTAAAGCTGGTCTCAGCCGCGCTTTCAAAAACCGTGATTTCAAAATTGCCCTGCTCGTTAAAATACGGCGCCAAAACCGCGACATGGAAATACTGCCTGAGACTGGGTCTGGGACTGGCGGCGTCATTCACCGCGGCAAGATAAAAACGGCCAGGTTCATCAATGGCGAGAGTATAGAGGAGCGGGTATAGTCCTTCGATGTTAAAGCCCGCGTCTTCCATAAAACCGGCGTAGGACTCAGCGGTAGCGCCGGCATTGGAACGGCGCATAAGCAATGGAAAGCGCCATGTACGCACCTCAAATTCGTCCCGCGTTCCAAAACTTGGCGAGAGGAGCGTGGAGCCGGCCGCCGCCGCAAGGTTGCGTATCCAGTCAAGTCCGAAAAATGGATCGCACGCATCATCATAAACCGCGCTAAAACTGTTGCCTCGATTGCCATAATGCGCTTTTAATGGACCAATGGAAAGCCGCTCGCCGGTAACAGGACGCAACAGCCCGTCAATCACCCATTTTACAAAACCGGAGCAGTTAAGACCCTGAGTTTCGCTCTGACGCTCGCCGGTTTCGATAAACACATAATCGCCCGCTTCATCAATGGCTCCGTCATCACGGAATGCCAAACCCGGAAGGTGTTTTTGGACATCGGCTACAAATTTCCGGGTGTCTCTATAAAGGGTGGGCGCCGGTTCAAAGTAGGCGCGGGGGAATTTATCGCCTGCGGCGGAAAGCGCGTCTTCAACCGGAAGCGTCAGCAGTCTGTCAAAAGAAAAAGGCGTCGGCAAGGAATAGACAAGGTAGGCGCCGTATACAACCACATCCATAAGCGATTTATCAGCGGTCATAGGGCGGAACTGTACGTATACATTGGGATCGCTCCGAAGAAAAGCGCGTATTCTTAGGGCGGCCCCGGTGTCCCGCCTTCTTATAAGCGCCCATGAGCCTTGCGCCCAGCCCGGATACGCCCTGTTCCGTTCCCGCGCCAAAACAATGCCAAACTCGTTTTTATTGCTTTCAACCCGCACTTCGATCTTGCCGCCCCCAGGGAGGGTGTAAAGCAGGGGCTTCAAAGCGAGCGCTTTGTTTGGAGCTTCAAGAAACCACCTCTCTTTCAATATGGCGCGCAGGGAAGAGTCGTCCTCTATTTTTGCGATGGGCGCGTCGTAGGCGTAGAGGGAAATGGCAAAAAAGCTAAGTAATAGTACAACAACGAATTTCTTAAACATCATCTTTTATAATTATCGGAAAAAACAGGTAAAGCCTTACCGCGTTAAGGGTGAAGGGCGATAAAAACCGGTTTCAGCCGATTGCCTCATAACCCGCCTCCGCAATAGATGCCTTTATGCTTTCAAGCGTAACGCCGTCTTTGTGATCCACAATGGCTCTCTTGTCTTTCAGACTCACCGTGGCGGACTTGACGCCGTTTATCGCTTCAAGCGCTTCCTTTACATGCTTTACGCAATGTTCGCAGGACATGCCTTCTATGGTTACTGTTGTTTTCATAACGCCTCCAAAGTGGAAACTGATGTTTCCGCACAACTCATTTTATACTTTTTTCAACGTCATGGTCAACACGGCGGCGGCGCATATAACCCACGCCGGATGTATTGGGGAGATTCACGGCGGCGTAAATCAGCGGATCCAGACGCTCGCCGCCGGCTGTTCCCGCAACTTTTTCACTGAAACAACGTCTAAACCAATACCATGATTTCTTTACCAAAACAGACATTATCCGAACTGAGCCAAAGAGCGGCTTTGAAATTCAAAAACCGGACGGCATTTGAAATTTACCGTGACCAATGCACCTACGACCGCGTCACCTACAGGGAATTCGGCAGAATGACGCGGCAATTTGCGTCTTTGCTTGCCTCACTAGGCGTAAAACCCGCGGACCGTGTTATGATCATCGCCGAAAACCGCCCTGAATGGGCTATAGCCTATTTCGGCATTGCCCAAGCAGGCGCCGTGAGCGTTCCGGCGCTCATTGACTTTTCCCGCGAACAGATAAAAACCATTATCAGTCACGCCGAACCTTCCGCAATCTGCGGGACAGAAAAAACCATGCCGAAAATAATGGAAGCGCTGAGAGAGGGCGCATCTGTGGAAATACCGGCGGCGATTCCGGTCGTCTATCTTGACAGCATTGAAAACTTGCACAAAGACGCCTATACGCAGAAAAACGAGCCTGACACGAGTCTTCTCGTCTCAGTTCGTGGCGGCGTGAAACGGTTTTTTCTGTACGATAGGGGCCATTTCCCCGAAACGGAAGAAGACGGCTTGGCGGCGATTGTGTATACATCGGGAACGCTCGGCGACAGCAAGGGGGTCATGCTTTCCAACCGCAATTTATTGTGGACCGCGCAAGCCGCCCTTAAAAAAATGAAAATATATCCACGCGACCGTTGTCTTTCGATCATTCCTCTCGCCCATACATACGAATGTACTATGGGCTTGATAAGCGCGTTGCTCAGTGGATCGTCAATCGTGTACCTTGACAGACCCCCGTCTCCGTCCGCCCTGATGGGTGCAATTCAGGCTTTGAAACCGACCGTGATACTTGCGGTTCCGCTTTTTATCGAGAAAATCTATTACTCCCGCATCGCGCCGCGTCTTTTCAAGAGCCTCCTTTACCGGATTCCGTTTGCCCGCTTTCTGGCGGCGCGTCTTGCCGGACGCAAGCTCCTTTCGGCTCTCGGCGGCAACTTGCGGTTTCTCGGCATCGGCGGCGCGCCTCTCTCCGAAGAAGTTGAACGGTTTTTGTGGAAGGCGCGGTTTCCTTACGCGCCGGGTTATGGTCTCACCGAAGCGTCGCCGCTTGTGACGGGTACCGCGCCATACCGGTTCCCGTTCCGCTCCGCAGGCAGTCCGCTTGCGGGTGTGGAGGTGCGCTTGGCGCCTATTGACGGAACTCAACAAGAGGCGCTTGAAGAAACTGCCGGCGGCTGCGGTGAAATTCAGGCGCGGGGGCCAAATGTGATGCGTGGCTATTACCACAATGAGCGAAAAACCAAAGAGGCGTTTTCCGAAGACGGATGGCTTAAAACGGGCGATTTCGGGCGCTTTGACAAGAAAGGCTATCTCTATATTCGGGGCAGGATCAAAAACATAATTTTATCTTCATCCGGTGAAAACATCTACCCAGAAGAAATTGAGATGTTGTTGGGTCAATCTCCCCTTGTGAAAGACGCCCTTGTTCGTCCGGGAAAGAACGGAGATCTCGTTGCGTTCATCTTTCCCACCACTTTCGTCCAGTCCGAAACCGCAAACGCCGAACCTTCCCATGAAAGCCTTGCGGAAAAACTGGAAGAATTCAGACGATCTCTGAATAAACAGCTTGCATCCTTCTCCCGCGTCGACCGTATTGAAATTATGGCGAAGCCATTTGAGAAAACGCCCACAGGAAAAATCAAGCGGTTCTTGTACGCATAAAGACCCGCCCAGAAATAACATGACATTTTGGAGCCTGTTCCAAAACCAACCGAGTTTTGGAACAGGCTCTATTGCGTAAGTAATTCCAATGAAATGCCGGCATGTTGTTTTTGCGCGGCTCCTAAGCGTCTCAATGCCGCCCGTCTCGTATACGCGCGGTTTTGCTTCTAACCGGACGAATTCAGAATCTGTCTTATACGGGCGATGGCGGCAGTCGCTTCGGCATATGAGGGATTGATGCGCACCGCCCTCTCGTAGGCTTCCCGCGCCGGCGCATACTCAAGGGACGCTTCACGAGTGACGCCCAGCCGATACCACCACAACGCGATATTCGGCTCCAAGCGAACCGCCACCGAATAGGCGATATCCGCGCGCTGGTATTTTCTCTCTATCCGGTAAATTTCTCCGATAAAAAAATAAGCGGTCGAAACCCGGTCGTTGCCACGTGGCGCGTTGATAAAGGCGTTGACAAAACGTTGCATGGAAGCAAGCGCCTTCTCGTAATCGTCCAGATAGAAATACGCTTCGCCCATGATCTCGTTGAGACGGTAATCATTCGGGTACAGCGCAAGCCCTCTCTCCCCCCACGCGATAACATCGCGGTAGTTTTTAAGACGCTGCAACGCCCATGTAAAAACGGTGTAAGAGTCGGCGGTGGCTATTTTTTGGTCGATTTCAGACCTACAGATACGGACAGCTTCATTGTAGTACCTGTTCGCTTCAGACATGCGATTCTGCGCTTCAAGTTCTCGTCCAATGCGGTACTGTTGCAAAGCGTCAGGCTTCGGTGAAGTTTGCGCAACAAGAGCATTGACAACAACTACTAAAGAAAGAAAAAAAAGAAAACTTGGCTTCATATAATGAAATATACCGGTCATTTGGTAAAATGTCAAGCGACAACCTCGTGGCGGCGCATAGCCCGGCTGCCGCCATGCGAACATGCCGCCCGCGTAATCTTCAGCGCGTATGCGGCGGCTATGTCATGCGGACTTTCGCAGCATACGCCCGCATACGCGCCGCTATCACTCCGACAACGAAGCGAGGTAGTCCGATAATTTTTTGCCGAACCCATTTTGAGCGTCGCCAATTTTTGCCACCGCGCTTCTGACGCACCAGTTTTCAGCCTCGACGAGCGTTGTGTGTCCTTCACGCAAAGGACTAAATCCATAGGCGATCAATCTGTTTCCGGTCTGCGTGTCTCTTAAAGATGCGTTTAAAGAAATGCGGGAGAATTTGTTGATGTTGTTCGGATAGGAAATTTCCTCAAGAGCGACATCAACGGTGAGTACATACCGGGATCGAGCCGTACCGCCCTGAAATCCGTTCTTTGTTATCGCGCTTGAAAAAGCCGCCTCAATATCTCCCGCCCTGATCGCGTTCACATTTGGCGTCACGGGATTAACGATTACGCCTATTGGAATTTTGGGGATAACAGTTGACCTCGCTTCATTCCGGTACTCAAAGCCTGTTTTCAAGTCGCCACGAATATTGTTCCTGTCTCCGGCGACGCTCAACACGCTTGCGTACGCCTGATTTTTATCCGCCAGCGCCGCGGCTTGCTGGTAGCGTAAATAGCCGTCAAAGCTCTCTTTTTCCGCTTTGGTCATATTCAACAGGTTGTCAATGGCGTTCACATTCGCGTTGACAAGCTCCGTATAAATTCTAATGGTTTCCGCTCTGTCCATAGTCGCCAATGAGTAATAGGCGCTTTTGCCGTCATACCAACGGGCGGCGATTACCGCGCCTTCAAGCGCGTCCAACTGCGAAGATATCCGTATAGCTTCTTCCATTCTGAGTCCGCTCTCTGTTTTTACGGAATTTCCCGCCCGCGCTTCCGAATACGAACTTGTCAACGTCGTCTCTGATTGTATTGATTGCCTGAAGTACGCGACAAGCTCGGAAAGCGCCCTTTGATCGGACTGATCCGGACTCGCGCCAAAACCTGTTCTGGTGATGTACGCGGCATACGCGGGATCCGCCGAATCGACCCATATGGGTTTCCCGCCGGCTGTTGCGGACGACGGCGTTTGTTGCCGGGCCGGCGTTGCGGGCGTATCCTGCCAGCCGGAAGGCTGAGACGCGCCGGACGCGCCGTCAGAATTTCCGCTTGGGGAAGACTGCCAGCCGTTATTCATGGCGTTTAACGCGGCTTGAGCCGCCACTTCCGACTCCGCGCCGGTTCCACCGCTTATTGGAACACTGGCGCATGCCGGCAAAAGGGTGATAATACCAAACTTCAGAACAAGAGATGCTATTGTACGCATACCGCCTCCTTTAGATTAAGCGTATTTTCATTAACACTAACATTTTCAAACGGGAAAGATTCTATCAATCTTCCCCGTCCATCATAATAATTCACCGAAAAAGAGTATATTCCGGGATCAAGGGTGATTCCTGTTACGTACGCCTTGGCTGGAAAGTAGCGGGAAATTCGCAAATCCGCCTGTTCGCTCGCCTCGGCGAAAATTTGAGCGCCCAAACCAAACAACCCAAGAACAATGCTGGCGGCGGCGTCATCGACTTCTCTCGCCGCCTCAGACATCGCGCTTGCGGTTACGCCTTTAATGGTCGCTCGTATCACCGACTTTGTGTAAATGAGAGCTTCTTTCGCCTTAAACGTCTCGCTCGCAACGGCGTCGATGTTTTCCAGCAGTTCAAGGGGATGCCGGTCCCCGTTCTCAAAAACAACTTCTATTCTGTGGACCGCCGAAGGACGCGAAACCAGAACGGGCGTCGCGATTTTAATCCACCCGGAAGGAAGCGGAATCCGCAATACACGCTCTTCTTTTACCGGCGAAAGCCCGGAAAACCCTACGATGTTGAGGCGGGCTTTGCCTTTTGGCGTCTCAAGCTCATTCTCAATGGTTGAAGGGACCGGAAAATTATACAATGCGGGCGCGTCGGCAAAAGCCCTCCGTAAATTCCTCCAGTCAACCTCCGCATTGGGATCGCCTGTTCCACGGTAAAAAAGCATACTCAAATAACAGCCGAGCGCGGAATTGGAGAATGTAGTCGCGGCTTTGGAATCCGCGACCGACGCCCCTTTTTTTCGGGCTTCCTCCCGCATGTTTGCGATCAAACCGGCGTATTTCGCGGCAAGTCCATCGAGTTTCAGGCTCATGCCCCTGATTTCAACCAACGCGCTTTCCAGATCGCCTTTGTGATAATAGTTTAAGGCGTTAAACGCCTTGATATAAATATCTTCGTAATCTTCGCCTGGGTATTCCTGCACCGCGTCATTGACTATATAGGAGCCTATTTCCATAGTGACGCTCTTGGTAAACGCCGCTTGAATGTCTTGCTCGGCGGACCGCAACAGCGTTATGGACTCGTCGTATTCCCCGGCGTAGTGGGAGAGCATACCCTTGTCCAGATAGTACAACACGCTGTCCTGCGATTGGTACAGGCTGGATTTATTGCGTTCTAAAACGCCAATGCTTCCCTTAAAATCTCCCGCATGTACGGGCTTGTCGACATGCGCATACGGACGCGACGCGCACGCCGCGCACAACACTATGGGAAAAATTAAAAGTGACTTTCTGAAAAGCGCCTTCATTATTGTCAGCTAGAATTTTACCTTCGGCTGCTGGACAACCTTCTTTATCTCGCTGTTTTCATCCGTCCAGTATATCACACCCGTTTCGATGTGGGTTAGCTCCGCGTTCACAATATAGGTCCTTGTCGACGAGAGTCCCGCGCGGTCGACTATGGTCTTCACCGAACCGGTAAGCATAAAATCCGCCGCCGTTTCATTGCCGATGCTTGCCGCGGTTTCATAACTGGCGGCGCTGAGTTGGTCCTGTTTTTCCGCGCGCAACTCATTCTGGGTCGCGCTGTCCGCCACAAATTCCGCCCTGCCGCTGTTGGTTATAACCACCTTCATCGTATTGGGAATAATGGTCGGATCAAGGTGTTCATCGGTGTTGTTCTTAAAGGTTCCTATCTTAATCCGGGGAAGCCGGCCATTTTCTGTGGAAAACCGGGCGATCCGTGAGGAATTCAGACACGAATCGATCAAACTTGTGCATACGATCCGAACGTCGGTATTGTTCCAATACCCGCTTAAATCAGTGAGAGAATTGGAAGGAACCCTGCTTACACTGGGATCGCTTCCACACGACAACATAAAGAAAACCGGCGCGGCGCACACGGCGCATAATAAAATAAATTTTTTCATCCTTACAGTCCTTTCACAAATTGCGCTATCGCTAAAGTATACACTCCCCCGTCCGTAGGATCAACCCACA
Organism: Treponema sp.; assembly: GCA_031259035.1. Classification (GTDB taxonomy): domain Bacteria; phylum Spirochaetota; class Spirochaetia; order Treponematales; family Breznakiellaceae; genus JAIRKH01. Next base: position 25,740 of record JAIRLZ010000088.1, read on the forward strand.
CTTGAAGGATGTAAAAACCGTCTATTACGGCGCTTGCGGTTATGGTATTTTCTTGAATATTATCATAATTATAACCCTCGCCCTGAACCTGTACGTTTTTTGCCTCTATGCTCGTGGAACCCTTGCCCACAAGATTGGCAATGGCGGCCTCATACGAGGCCACATAGGCGCGATTGGGGTACATTTGCGGAGGGGCATAGCCGACTCCAGCGGTAAAACCGGCGACGCTTGAAGGGGGGGTGACCACCCAATCGGGTTTTTCCGTCTCGCTGCCTGAAGAAGGGTGAACGACATGAAAAGGTTCGGGAAGTTCATATCTGACGCGGATAAACGCGCCTCTTTCATTTATAATGATATCCCTGTCGGGGTCGTAGCGCAATCGCTCGATATACCCCAGATAGTCTTCGTTATAATCAATCTTTGTAGTGTGCGCTACATTATAGCGCCAAAATGAAGAGCCGATATTTTCATAATAAACGGCGACTCCCCTTAGACCGGCAAAAAGAGACACTTTTCTCGCCGCATCTTCAAGAGCGTGCTGAATGGAGCCGCTGTCGTACATTTGAAGTCCGCCGACGCCCACAATGATCAAATCTCCTCCGGACGTAGAGGTGTTCCAGAATACTGTCTCGGATCCGTTAGGATACTTTTTCGGCGTGGATTCAAGAGAAATTTCCTGCGCGGGTTGCTGCAACGCGGGAGACCCCGCGCAGGAGAGAAACAACGCGCAAGCGGTTGCAACTGTAAATTTGACAATGGCTTTACTATACATACGGTTTGTTCATTTTTTTAGAGCGATCCCGCTAAGGCTCCGTGCAGAACCGCCATGACCAAACGGTCATGGCATTTTATTCGCGGTGGGGTCTCATACCGCGCCCTAAGGGGCGGCCCTTTAGGGCGGTTGGAATTGGCGGCGCCAATGAAAAATGGCGATCGACCTCACCGTTACATAATTTCCTTACAGAACGAACTGACGGTTCGCCGAACCTCGCAAGCGATGTAACGCTTGCAAGCTACCCCGCCCTTCAGGGCGGGGCGGTTCATTTTGCGCGCTTCCTATGCAACAGGCTGCTAGTAGGACGCTTTCGGTTCGCCAGGCGCCAACGCGGGATCATTTTTTTCCAACTGGGCGTTCATGGCCGCAAGCGCGTTCATAGCCTTGAATTCAGCGTACTGGCTGGCTTCGTTTTCAAAAACCTCGGCGGCAAC
>JAIRLZ010000165.1 GCA_031259035.1 Treponema sp.
GACTTTTGTGGTAAGTTTGTCAAACATAGGGGGAATTATAAACGAAACGCTTTTTCTTTACAAGAAGGCGCGCGCCGCCTGTATGCGGCCGCCGCCCGCATCTGCCGGCATCTGCCGGCGTTTTAACGAAGTCCGTGTGATCATACCCTGAGGAGCCTTTCCACCGCCGCGTGTCAAAGGGCTTTAGAATTGGCGCATTGCAAGGGACTGCTCCCTGGCAGCCTGTTGCGCTTGTAGGCTTTCATGGGTTGCCGCGAACCTTTGGTTTGCGAGCGGAAGAAAACGCGCAAAAACGCGCGTTTTCTCCGATTTTGGACGCGAAGCGCAACAGGCTGCCAGGGAGCAGCGGATATCCGCCTCTTGCATATGGGAAACAAGGTTGACATCCGCTTCCAAAAATGCTATCTTACGAGCCTGTTCCAAAACGCGGACTATATTCTGGTTGGTTTTGGAACAGGCTCAAATAACATGCTTTTTCTGTGCAAAAAGGCGGACAGGAAGCGCCATTCTTTTGAAGGGATTGCGCGTATGCCGGCGGCAATTTTTTTTAACATGGCTTTTGTTGACGCCTCTTGTCCTTTCATCGCGGGAAGCGGCCGCCGACGCCACGGGCCCGGTGGCGGTGTACATGCCGGATTCGCCTATTGACATTACGCGCCTTGCGTCGCAAGACGCGGGCGGACTCGACGTAAGGATCTGTTCAGAAATAACATGACCAAACGGTCATGTTATTTCCTAATTGCGCAAGCAATTAAAACAAAATGCTGTGCATTTTATTTTATGAACAGTTCCTAACATCAGCGGAAGCGCCGTACAGGACGCAGTGTTATAGTGATGAAATAAATGACCAGTGGAACGGCGTATCAGAGGGAAGCCTACGAGTGGATAGCGGCGTGTCTCGCCTTGCTGGTGGACTGAAATCGGAGTTGTGTGAATGAATATTGGGAAAAAATTGATTCTCGTCAATATCAGCATACTGTTGATCGGCGTATTGCTTTTTACCGCCGTCTTTGTAAAGGTGACGGAGACCCAGATACGGACGTTGATAAACCGCGAGATATATTTAGTGGCGCAAAAAGAAGGAAAAGAAATTCAGCTTTGGCTTGAAGTTTATTTGGACATCGCAAGAACCTTGTCTCAAATCATGGAGCGGGTTGAAGAGATACCCATTGTCAGACGCCGCCCCCTTTTTAACTTGCTCCTCAACCAAATAGTTTCGGCGAATCCGGAGATAGTCGGCGCGTGGACTATTTGGGAGCCGAATGAACTTGATGGTCTTGACGCCCAGTTCGCCGGCGCCGTGGGGGCGAGCGCCGAAGGGAGGTTCGCGCCGTGGTGGCTGAATATCGACGGTGAAATCAAATTGAAAACGAGCGTAGACTACGAGCGGGAAGGTCAAGGCGATTTCTATCAGCTTCCGTTTAGAACGGGCAAAGAGGCCATTATCGATCCAACGTATTGGATAATTGAAGATCAAGAAAAGCTGTTGGTCGATGTGGCCGCGCCGATAAAAAAAGACGGCGTACCTGTTGGGGCTGTGGGCTTTGACATTGAAGCGCCGGTCATACAGGCGAGAGTTATGTCCATAAAGCCGTACGAGGGAAGCGTGTCCGCGGTCTATTCAAGCCGGGGCGTCATATGCGGTCATTTCGATCCTTCGCGCATTGGAAAAGAGATATCGCTCGCCGAACAAAGTCTGGCGGGCGATAATCTTGCGGCGTTGGCGCGCGCGGTCCGGCAGGGAAGAGCGTTTTCTTTTTTCAACTATGTTCCCGAATTAAAGGAGAATATGTTTTTTATCGTGGCGCCGTTTTTCATAGGAAGAACGGACACGCCGTGGACGCTTATGGTGGGAATCCCCGCGAAAATCATCACGGATCCGGTGTACCGCGCCCTTGTCATCGGGCTTGGGATTGGCCTCGCCCTTATTGTTCTCATCGTCGCCGCGACCATTCTCAACGCCTATTCCATAAGCAAACCGCTCAACCAGATGATGCAGTCGTTCAAAAGCATTGAGAACGCGGAAGAGCATTTGTTCAAGAAGGGGCGGTTCATCCAGAATCTGCCTCATGCCATTATCAGACAGCAAAATGAAATTGGAAAGCTGGCGATGGCTTTTGCGGGCATGTCCGAATCTCTTCAGGAAGTTGTCAGCAAGATTGAGTATATAACGGCGTCCGCCCGTGGGGGCAATTTGCTTGCGCGGGCGAAAACCACGTCGCTTCGGGGCAACTATCTTCGTATTCTCAAGGGGTTGAACAACGCGATGGACGTCATCTGCGATCAGTTTGACGCGGTTCCTGACGCCATCGCCCTTTTTGATAGCGCGCGCGTTCTTGTGTACCGCAATCATGCGATGGACGAATTTATCAAGCGGCATGGTTTTGACGCAAACGACGGGCAGTTCCTCGCCACAATTCTGGCGCGGGCGGCCGCAACGAATTGGGAAGAAAAAGAAAAGGGCGAGGTTCAGGTTGATGCGCTTTTTTCTTCGCTCTTTACGCCCGATACGGACGACGCCGCGACCTATACGGTCGACATCGTCTTGCAGGAGCATATGTACGCCATGACGTTGAAACGGAGCGGCAGTCAGCGGCATTTGAATCCGTCCGTTGATTCCCTGTGCGTGATGCTTCTGTTGACCGATATAACCGGCATCGCCAAGGCGAGATTGGAAGCGGAGGCGGCAAGCAAGGCGAAAAGCGACTTCCTCTCCCGCATGAGCCATGAAATCCGTACGCCGCTCAACGCCGTCATGGGCATGACGCAGGTGGCCCTTAAAACAGACGACGCGGAAAAGATGCAGTCCTGTCTCAAACAGATAGACAACTCTTCGGCGCATCTTCTGGGCGTCATCAATGATATTCTTGATTTTTCAAAGTTCGAAGCCGGCAAGCTGCATCTGGAGCCGGTCGAGTTCTCCCTTATAGACGACATTAGTTTCGTGGTCTCTATGTTGCAGCGCCACGCAAAAGAGCGGCGGATATCTATACGGCTTGAATTAGGCGAAATCCGCAAGGACTGTCTCTTCGCGGACTCTCTGAGGCTCAATCAGGCGCTGATCAATCTTCTGTCAAACGCGATTAAATTCTCCCGGCCTGAAGGCGAGGTTCGTCTTATTGTCAAACAGCTTGCCGATACCGGCGGCCATGAGGAAGGGACCAGCGCCTATTATTTTGAGGTGATCGATGAAGGGATCGGCATAAGCGAGAAACAAGCCGCCAAGCTCTTTCAGCCTTTTGAGCAGGCGGACGGCGGCATAGCGCGTTCTTACGGCGGCGCCGGGCTTGGTCTTGTCATTTCAAAAAACATAGTCGAGATGATGGGCGGTACGATTGCCCTGAAAAGCAAACAGGGCGAAGGAAGCAGTTTTTCGTTCACCATACGCTGCCCGGCGTGTGATAAAAAAATCATTAAAGAAGCGGAAACGGATGAAGTCGAAGCCATGCCGGATTTCTCCGGCAAGCGGTGTCTTATTGTTGACGACATTGATATAAACCGTGAGATTCTGAGAGAAATCCTTGAGGATACGGGGATTGCCATAGAAATGGCGTCGAATGGAAAAGAAGCGCTCGCCTGTTTTGAGGCGTCCCAAGAGAACTACTATGACATTATTCTTATGGATATACAGATGCCGGTGATGGACGGTTGCGCCGCGACAGAAAAGATACGTTCAATGCGGCGCAAGGACGCCGAAACCCTGCCCATTATCGCCATGACCGCCGATGTCATTCAGGAAGATGTGATCAAGATGCGCGAAGCCGGCATGAACGAACACGTGGGCAAACCAATTGATATGGACAAACTGTTCAAGACGTTGAGGGAATTTTTACTGGCGTAATCTTGTTTTTCCAAAGCCTTTCCCAAAACCAACCGGGTTTTGGGAAAGGCTCAAGGTTTTTTATCACCATGAGTTTTTTGCATTCAATGAGCGCGTGAACGGCTTCTTTTATGTCGTCTTCGGTCCAGTCGTATATGCGCAGTTCGCTCAGTATACGCGAGGCTTCGGCGATAGTGTAAGCGCGGGGGTATTTCTTGAAAAACTCAAGGACGCCCTGCTCCCGCAGCGCGTTTGTCGCGGTTTTGGCGCATACATCGCAGCAGTTTGTTTCTGGAACCGATAGTTCGCCTTTGTAGCTCATCAGATTGAGAAGGAATTCACGCCGGCATAGACCGCTTATGCCGCCGGATTTCGCGTAGTCCATCAGGTCCAGTATGCGCCGCTTGCCGGCGTCCGTTTTTGCCCGTCTAACGCGGTTTTCGTCCTCCGGCCCCCAGAGCAGAATCGCTTTTGAAGGCAGACCGTCCCTGCCGGCCCTGCCCGATTCCTGCAAGTACGCTTCCGCTGAAGGCGGGATGTCGCGGTGTATGACGGTGCGTATATCAGCCTTGTCTACGCCCATGCCGAATGCGCAGGTCGCGGCAAGTACGCCCCTTGGATGCGGCAGGTACCATTTTTCGACTGCGGTTTTTTCTTCGCGGCTCAGTCCCGCGTGGTAAAACTTGACGTCATTGTCTTTTAGTTCATTTCTGAGGAAGCGGGCGAGTTTTTCGACGCCCTTCCTTGAAGAGCAGAATACGATGGCCGGGCGTTTGTTTTCTCTCACAAGGTCGCGCACCGCCACATCCCGCAGGACGCAGGCTTGAGCTGCGTACATGATGTCGCTTCTGTCCGGGTTGCCGGCGATGCGGTGCGCCGGCCCCGCGCCGCCGAAAATGTACCGGTCTATCTTTTCAAGAACAGGCGCTGACGCCGTTGCGGTGAACGCGGTCACAAGGGGAAGGCCTTTGCGCGAGCCGGCGGCGCGCGCAAGCGCTTGTATGACCTCGTTTATTCTGAAATAGCTTGGTCTAAAACTCTCGCCCCATTCGCTTACGCAATGCGCCTCGTCAATGACCACATGAACGATGTTCAATTCGGGAAGTTTTTCCATCACTTTCGGCGTTATAAGTACTTCAGGGTTCGCTATGATAAATCGCGATTCGCCGCTCGCCACTTTTTCCCAGAGCGCGGCGCGTTCTTCGCCGCTCTGTCCGCCCCGGAGCAGTACCGGCGAAAAGCCTTTTTCCCGAAGCCTCCGCTCTTGATCCGCCATGAGAGAGAGAAGCGGGTAAATGACCAATGTCGCGCCTGCCATGAGCAGGCTTGGAAGCTGGAAGCACAAAGATTTGCCCGCGCCGGTCGGCAAAATGACGATTTGGAGACCGCGGTAGAGGCGGTCTTCATTGACATTTTCGTCATCGCCGTCCGGTTGTTCAGGGATCGCTTCGGCGAGCGCCCCTGCGCGCGCTTCCGGTTCGCCCGTCCACCATAGGGGAATGCCGGCCGCTTGGGCGGCTTCAAGTATATTTGAGACGACAAGCCGCTGGTACGGAAAAAGGTACGAAAGGCCGAATAATTTTTGCGCCGCGTTTGTAAGGGGGTCTGTTTCCATATAATTATAATGGATTTCACACGCAACGCGCTTTTAAACGCTGTTCAAAAACGCGCCTTATGGCGTCAGTTTTTGAACAAGCCTTCTTGACATTTTTTTTATGTTTCTATAATGTATGTGTAATCCTATATAATTAGTATGTTATAAGGCCGCTTGTTTTGTTTCCAACAATACGATAGTATAGGAAAATAAACGCTCTAAAAGGAGAGACATATGAAGAGATTTATTGGTTTGGCGGCGGCGGGCCTGCTGTCCATCGCCCTCATTCAACCGGCGTTCGCCAGTCCGCAGAAAGAAAGCGGCGGCGCGCGACAAACGATCAAAATCGGCGCGACGCCGGTTCCCCACGCGGAACTGCTCAATTTGATCAAGGATGATCTGAAAGCTCAAGGAATTGCGCTTGAGATCGTTGAGTACAACGACTATGTACAGCCGAATGAGGCGCTCATTCGCGGCGATCTTGACGCCAATTTTTTCCAGCACATTCCCTATCTTGAGTCAAACGCCGAATGGTCGTCCTCGTTAATATCCGCTTTCGGCGTACACATTGAGCCGTTTGGACTGTATTCAAAGAAGTACAAGACCATCGCGGATATTCCTGACGGGGCGCTCATCGCCATTCCCAATGATCCGTCCAATGGCGGACGCGCCCTGTTGTTGCTTCAGGCGAATGGGCTTATCACGCTGAAAGACGGCGCGGGCTTGGAGGCGACCCACTTTGATATAGTGACCAATCCGAAAAATTTTCAATTCACGGAACTTGAAGCGGCGCAGCTTCCCCGTTCTTTGGACGATGTGGACGCGGCGACCATTAACGGCAACTATGCCTTGCAAGCCGGTTTCAATCCGCTCAGGGATTCCCTCATTATTGAAGGTTCTCAATCCCCCTATGTCAACATAGTGGTTGTCAAAAAAGGCGTGGAAAACGATCCTCGAATTCAGGCGCTCAAGAAAGCCCTGCTTTCCCAAAAAGTCAAAGATTATATCGGCGCAACCTGGTCAGACGGCAGCGTAGTGGCGATATTTTAAGAAAAGCAAGCGTTGAGGCGGGGCGGGATGTCCCGCCTCAATCAAAAAAGCCGGACTTCCAACAAAAAAATGCGTACGGAAAAAGATTTTATCGGCGAAATGGCGTTGCGCGACGAAACCCTCTATGGCATTCAGACCGCGCGGGCTGTTGACAATTTCAGCCTGCATTATAAAAAAACGTCTCCATTGCTTGTCAAAGCGCTGGTTATGGTGAAGAAAGCCGCCGCGCTCTCCTACAAGGAGATGGAAGAGAAAGCCGCTTCCAATAAAGCGGAACTGTACCGCGCCATTGCCGGCGCCTGCGACCGCATCCTTGCAATGGAAAACCTTGAGCCGCTTTTTCCGGTGGACGCCCTGCAAGGAGGCGCCGGAACCTCAACCAACATGAACGTCAATGAGGTTCTCGCAAATCTTGCGCTTAAAACGCTGGGAAAACCCGCTGGCACTTACGATATAATACACCCAATCGATCACGTGAACCGGGGGCAGTCAACCAACGATGTGTACCCGACGGCGCTGCGTATAGCGGCGATTCTGGCGTTGCGCCCTTTGAGCGAACAATGCGCCGTATTACAGGAAAGCCTTCAGAAAAAGGAAACCTTGTGGAGCGGCATAAAAAAGCTGGGGCGCACCGAACTCATGGACGCGGCGCCTGTCACGCTTGGCGAGGAATTCGGCGCGTACGCGCAGGCCATAGGGCGCGACAGGTGGCGTCTTTACAAAATAGAGGAACGGCTGCGGCAGGTGAATTTGGGCGGAACCGCGGTCGGCAACGCCCACACCGCGGAACGGCGATACCGGTTTCTGGCGTACGAGAAATTGCGGGAAATGACCGGCATCGGCTTGGCCGCCGCCGAGTACCCCATGGATATTACCCAAAACAACGATGTGTTTGTCGAAGTCTCCGGCTTGCTCAAAGCGCTCTCGGTCAACCTTTCCAAAATAGCCGGCGACATCCGGCTTATGAACGCGGGACCGCGCGGCGGCATCAGGGAGATAACCGTACAGCCTCTGCAAATGGGCAGCACCATCATGCCGGGAAAGGTGAACCCCGTCATTCCAGAAATGGTCATCCAGACATCAATACGGGTGCAGGCGAATGATCTCGCCATTACAATCGCCGCGTCCCGGGGGGAATTCGAACTCAACGCTTTTCTGCCCTTGATCGCGGACTCCCTTCTGGAAAGCCTCTGTCTGCTTGAACGCGCGGTCGTGTTGTTCAGAACCAAATGCGTTGAGACGATCACGCCGAATGAGGATAGGTGCGCCGCTTTGCTGGATTCGTCCGCCGCCTATGCGGTTTCGCTTTTGCCTGAATGTGGGTATGAGGAGGCGGAGCGGCGGGTGAAGGAGCGGGAAAACCGCAGTAGCCCATAAATCGTGGTTTTCATGGCTTTTTTCAACGCGGCGAAACCCCGCCCGAATTTTTAAGCCGCCGCTGTCCGCGTTAAAAATTGAGCCTGTTCCAAAACGCGAACTACATGTGCGAACCTGCGGTTCGGGTTAGTTTTGGAACAGCCTAAATTCTTTCTCAATTTGAAAGAAAATCATTGACAAACCCCTGAAAACATCATATACTTTCTTTTAAAAGCGTGAAAATCGCGCCTTTCCAAAACCCTAACGCGGTTCGGGTTTTGGAAAAGCCTTAATCTTCAAAAAGGAGCGTTGGCATACAAAAATGAAAAAGCAGCCCAATTCGACGAGC
>JAIRLZ010000160.1 GCA_031259035.1 Treponema sp.
CGGCGGGGTATTGAAGATTTCTCCTTGAAATCTTTGCGTATGCGGGGGAACAAATCCCCCGCACCCCCAGTTCTAACCGCCCCAAGGGGCGGGGTATTAAACCCCCAATGGAATAAAAACAACGACAATTTAGTTGACACAAGATAAAGAGAGGTGATATTATAATCATATGGAGGAGGCGGCATGAAAAAGACAAAAGAAACTGTCCGTAAGATTTTAAGAAAAATCTACACCGGATTGGGCTTGACTACTGTCGCGTTGGTGTTTCAAGCATGTTACGGGACTCCGCAGGCTATGGGGTTGGATGTTCTTATACGGGGTGTTGTAAAATCAAAAACAAGCAAAGACCCGATTGAGGGCATAAAAGTCTCGGCTAAGAATGTGTATCAATATGAGATGACGGATAGCGCCGGCAATTTTCAGTTCTATGTCCCGCAGGATGAGATTTGTACCATAGAATTGGACGATATTGACGGGGCGGAAAACGGATCATATTCATCAAGGGAAATATCTGTCAATTTGTCAAAAGACAAAATTGACCTGGGAGATATATTTCTGGATGACGCCGAATAAGATTTCACTCTATCTGCACCGTCTATTTAAACAAAATGAAACAAAATTACATGAATTAAATTATCTGTTTTGGGAGTGTACACAACGATGTAATTTGGGGTGTTTGCACTGCGGATCAGATTGCGCCTCCGATTCCTCGATACCTGATATGCCCTTTAATGACTTTTTACAGGCAATTCTGCCCATAACGCATACATATAGAACTAGCGATATAACGGTGGTTATAACGGGCGGAGAACCGTTGCTTCGAAAAGATCTGATTGTATGCGGCAAGACGTTACGGGAACACGGTTTTCACTGGGGAATTGTTACCAATGGGTATGGTTATACCTTTGATATTCACGCCAGACTGCTCGCGGCGGGGATGGGGACTGTAACCCTAAGCCTTGACGGACTTGAAAACAGTCATAATTGGCTTAGGTCAAACAATAAAAGTTTTGAAAACGCGGTTAAGGCGTTAGATTTGATTGCATCTTCAAAAGGCTTGACCTATGATGTTGTTACGTGCGTCAATCGAAAAAACATCAGCGAGCTTTCTGATTTTAGAGATTTTTTGATTTCAAAAAAGGTAAAAGCGTGGCGGCTGTTTACAATAGCGCCTATTGGAAGGGCTGCAAACAATAATGACATGCTGTTGACATCCGGCGAATTGCAACAGTTGATGGATTTTATTGTTCTCTCTCGCATGAAAGGTGATATTGATGTTAAATTTAGCTGTGAGGCGTATACCGGAAAATATGAAAGACGAGTGCGGGATTCCTATTTTTTTTGTCGCGCGGGAATAAATATAGCTTCAGTGTTGATAGACGGATCAATATCGGCGTGTCCAAATATCAACCGGAATTTTGCGCAAGGAAATATTTACCATGACAATTTTCTGGAAGCGTGGAACAACCGGTTTGAGGTTATGAGGAACCGTAATTGGACAAGGACGGGAATTTGTATAGATTGTAACGATTATAAAAATTGCAATGGCGGCGCCATGCACTTATGGAATGAAAAAAAAGACGCGATACTAACGTGCATAAATAAAACGCTTGAATACAGTATGGGAACCTCTGGAAACTCCGGTCGAACCGCAGGTTCGCTAACCGAAGGTTCGCGTTTTTAGGGATTCCCTTATGTACGAGGTTTGCAAGCAAACCCGCCTGCCGGCATTTTTTGTTGGCGCCGCCCAATATAACAGCCCTTTAACAGCCTGTCGCCCGGACTTCAGCGCAGACGGGAACGCAACCTCATGACTGACAGCGCGTCACCGCTTCTTTCCACTTCCGTCCGCGATCAAATTCGTTCTGAAACATGCCGAAAGAGGCGCAACCCGGAGAAAGAACCACAACATCGCCCGCAACGGCCGCCGCGACGCATTCCGCGACAGCCTTGTCAAGATCGTCATATGGACCCGCGTACGGAATGAGCGCGGCGTCAAGCAATGTTTGTAATTTGACGCTTCCGGTTCCGGCAAGCAAAATGACCTTTTTCGCCGCGGCGCACGCTTTGGCAAGGGGAGTGAGATCCAAATGTTTGTCGGCGCCGCCGGTCAACAGCACAACATTTCCAGAGAACGCCTCCACCGCGGCGGCGGCGGCTTCGGGAATGGTGGCGGTTGTGTCATTGTAAAACCGCGCGCCGTTTTTTTCAAAGAAGAATTCGAGCCGGTGTTCAACGCCCGGAAAAACAGCGAGGCTTTCGGCGATAAAAGACGCGGGAAGCCCCAGATCGAGGAGCGACAAACCGGCGGCAAGGAGATTCTTTTTCTGGTGAAAACCCAACGCGAGATTTTCCGCGCCTACAATTTCAACAACAGGAGCGCCGGGCGAAGGGCGGGCGAAAGCGGGCGTGGACGCTTCTTTTAAAAGCCAGCCGCCGGCGACTCCTTCAGGAAGCGGATGCTCGGCGCACACCAGTTTTCGCGCGCGGGTTTCGCTCAAGAAGCGCCGCCCCCATGAATCGTCGTACGCCACAGTGACATCACCGGCGTCTTGCCCATGATAGATGACGCGCTTGTCCGTGACATAGGCTTCCATGCTTCCATACCAATCAAGGTGATCCGGCAAGATGGCGGTAAGCGCGGCGACGCGGGGTTTCAAAAGCGCCTCTCCGCCGGAATCCGCCTTGATTCGGCCATTCAGATCGCCAAGCTGCCAGCTTGAAAGCTCAAGCACAACATCGTCATGCGAAGATTCGCCCGGCCGCAGAGCGGCCGCTGGGTCGCCTCCGCCGAGCGCGTCCAGAAACGTGAGCGGCGATACGGTGATGTTTCCGCCAAGAAACGCGGAGCCTCCCAGCAGGCGCCGTTCACGCGCTTTTCGCAGAACCCAATGGATCGCGGAAGCTGTGCTGGACTTGCCTTTTGACCCGGTAACTACCGTCAGTCGGGTCTTCGTCCTGTCAATATGGTCCAAAAAAAGGGAAATATCGGTTTCAATTCTACGCGCTTTTCGCAGGTAGGGAGAATCGGGGCGTACGCCCGGATTTTTTACAATCATGTCGGCGTTTTCAAAATCGGCTGTTTCATGCCTGCCCAGTACATAGCGGATGTTCTGAAAATCCCGCAACTGTTCAAGCGACGGCGCAAGCGCTTTTTCATCGCGGAGATCGGTGACGGTAAGCTCCGCGCCCCGGGATGCAAGGTAACGGGCGGACGCAAGCCCGCCGCCATTGACTCCCAAACCCATGATCAGCGCCTTCACGCCGGAATAACTCGTCTTTTCCTCTTCACACTTCATATGTTGTATGATACAATAGGTTCCGCATTATGACAATACGGACGCCCGACGCCGCAACAGCGCGGGAGGCGGAAAAGGAACGCCAATGGGCCAGATAGAGGCGCCGGTCCCAATTTTAGATGACGCCGGAAATCCGGCGCGCTTCGGCTGGGCGCGTGATTCTTATTTTCAATACGATCCTGACGCGGCGGCGGCGAGCCGGTGGCGCATAAGCGAAGCCGACCGGTACGTCATTTCTTCGCCGACTCATCTGGTTGTTTTTGAAATCATAGACAACGGGTTTCTGGGTTACAGCACTATTTGCCTCGTGTCATTGCGCGACAAAAAACAATTTATGTTCACCTCAAAAATAGCGTTTCCTCTGGGCAACATTGAAATGCCCCATTCTATTAAAACCGGTTCAATACGGCTGCACAAAAAAAACGTGCTGCTTGATTTCATCGCCATGAAAAGCGGCGCGCGAATAATAAAAGTCGATATACCTCAATTCGATCACTACCGCAATATGCGGGGGGAACTCGTTCTCATCCCGCCGCGTCCGGCGGAATCGTTGGCAACCGTCATGCCGTGGCGCGGAGATCAGCCCGCGTTCCGCTACGCCCTGTATTCACCGTGGTTTTCAGCGGAAGGGACGTTGCAACTCGGCGCTATGGGAGTAATCTTTACCAAGGGAAGCGCATGGGGCGTTTTCGACTGGACGCGGGGCGTACGCCCCAAAGCCGACACGCGATATTGGGCGGCGGCGTGCGGTCTGGTCGATGGAAGGCAAATCAGCATGAGCATTGGGTACGATTCCGCTGATTCGGAGCATGGCACGGGGAACGCCTTTTTTGTGGGCGGCAAATTGCACAAACTCAACCATGTTACGTTTCACATATCGCCGTCGAGTTGGCTCGCCCCATGGCGTTTCACCAGCAACGACAACCGCCTGGAAATGACATTTACGCCGGAAATAGACTGGGAAGACAGCAACCGCACATTTTTCTATACCATAAAGCGCAAACAGTTCTACGGCTCTTTTTGTGGAAAAGTGATCCTTGACGATAAATCGGTCGTCGATTTCAAGCTCACCGGTTTTGCCGAACGGAGAAAGATGAGATTGTAGTATGGTCACTTCGTTTCCTTCGTTTGCATCTTCAGCGCAGGTGTTTGATTGGATTTCTCAGCATAGTAACTTTGAGAAAGTGAAGAATCGCAATGGATTCACCCTTGGGTCAATGAAAACGCTTGCGGAATTGGCGAATCATCCTGAAAAGTCCGCTCCGGTCATCCACATCGCCGGCTCAAAGGGCAAAGGCTCGGTTGCGGCGTACATCGCCGGCATTCTGGGGGCAGCGGGCTTCACATGCGCGCGGTACGCATCGCCCCACGCCGCGGACTGGCGGGAGCGCGTCACAGCGGGCGCCGCTTTCTTTGACGAGTCCGTCTACATTGAAGCGGGCGATGAGTTGTTCTCTGTTACGAAGCGTTTTATGGAAAGGACAAAAGAAGCCGCGTCCGCAGACGCGCTTGACGCGCAGGGCGGCTCGGGCGCGCCGACGTTCTTTGAGCTTATGACGCTCTACTTCTTTTTGTGCGCGCGGAAAGCGCGGTGCGATGTCATGGCGGTGGAAACCGGCATGGGCGGCAGGCTTGACGCCACCAACATCGTTGATCCGCTCGTAAGCGTGATCACCCTTATCGAAAAAGAGCATACCGAATATCTGGGAGACACGCTTGCGCTCATCGCCGGGGAAAAAGCCGGCATTATAAAGCCGGGGCGTCCGGTGGCGCTTGCGGAGCAACAGCAAGAAGCCTACGATGTTTTCGCCAAAAGAGCCGGAGAAAAAGGCTCCCGTCTGTACTACCTTCCCGACAATGCGCGTCCTGACCATATACGCCTGTTCCCAAACAAAACATCGTTCCAGCTCGTCACAGGGCGGCCGTCCGCGCCGTTCTCCCTGTCCGTCCCCACTCCGGGCGTTGTTCAGGCGTACAACGCGGCGCTGGCGGCGCTTGCCGCAACAGTCGCCTTTCCCCGTGTGAGCCGGGAAGCCATTGCCGCGGGGCTGGCGAAGACCGCGCTTATTGCGCGTTTTGAAAAAATATGCGATGATCCGGTAGTGATTGTTGACGGCGCCCATACCGGCTCAAGCATAGCCGCCTGCGCGAATACATGGACAACGCTGTATGGTTCCGCCGGCGCTTCCGGCGCCGCCGGCGTACTCTTGTTCGGCTGCGCCGCTGACAAAGATATTTTCGCAATGGCGTCTATACTGTTTCCCCTGTTTTCGTATATCATTGTTACAAGACCCGGAACATTCAAGACGAGTTTTCCTGAAAAGGTATACGCGGTCTTCGCTGAATTGGAGAAAACCGGGCGGCGGACGCCGCAGAGCGCGGAGGAAGTCCGGTTTGAGCCTGAAACGCAAAAAGCCATAGCGCAGGCGGTGTCATTGGGACGGGAAAAAAGAGCGCCGGTTCTGGCCGCGGGATCTTTTTATCTGGCTGGGGACGTTATAGCATATATGAAAAACAATTGGAAACCAACAGGAGAACAAGACGCATATGATACGGTTGAAAACCGAAAAACAAATTGACGGAATCAGAAAATCGTGCAAAATGCTTTCCGCCATGTACCGCGATATCATTCCTTTAGTAAAGCCGGGGATTGAAACAAAAGAGCTTGAAAAACGGGCGCGAGACTGGATACGGCGCGCCGGAGGAAAACCCGCGTTTCTGGGCTACGGGCCCAACAAAAATCCCTTTCCGGCGGCGCTCTGCATTTCCATAAACAACACGGTGATCCACGGCATTCCGTCCGGGCGGAAGATTGCGGACGGCGATCTCGTTTCCCTTGATTGCGGCATAGACCTTGACGGCTTCATAAGCGATCAGGCGGTTACGATAGAGGCGGGGAAAGTCTCCCAAGCGGCGCGCAACCTCAACAAGGTGACGCGGGAATGTCTCTACAAGGGTATCGAAGCGGTCAAATCCGGCGACAGGCTGCTGCAAATAGCGCGGGCTGTAAGCGGCCACGCCGAGCCTTTCGGCTACGGCGTGGTGTACCAGTACTGCGGGCATGGCGTGGGCTTGTCCCTGCACGAAGACCCTTCGGTGCCAAACACCCCCCACGGCTCAAACCCCCGCATGATGGCCGGCATGGTGATAGCCATTGAACCCATGATAAACGCCGGCGCCGGGGATGTGGAACTGCTTGACGACGGGTGGACCGTGGTGACCGCGGATGACACGCTGTCCGCCCATTGGGAACACACGGTCGCCATCTTCCATGATCACGCGGAAATACTCACCGATGACATTCACCTATAACGCGCCGTCTTCTTTACACATCCATTCCGTCTACTGTGACGGCAGCGATGACATAGAAACCCTGTGCGCCGCGGCTTTTCAAAAAGGGCTGCGTACAATCGGCTTTAGCTCGCATGCGCCCTTTCTCGCAAAGCGGACGAAGGCGCCGCCGCCTCAAACCCAGTGGCACATGCGCCCGCAGGATCTTGGCGCGTATTTGGCTGAAGTCCACGACGCGCGGCGGCGGTGGGCCGGCAAACTGACCGTCTATGCGGGGCTTGAGGTTGATTATATGAAAGACATCGCGGGTCCCGCGGATTTCGCCGGGTGTCGAACCCTCATAGAGAACGCCCTGCACTACATCATCGCGTCCGTACATTACCTCGTCCCGCCGCGTGGAAACCCTTTTACGGTGGATGGATCGGACGAAGAATTTGAGAACGGCGTCCGTGAAGGGTACAACGGCTGCGTTGAAGACGCGGTGAACGCCTATTGGGACGCGGAGGAAGCGCTTGTCGAGGAAGGCGGCTTTGAGATTTTGGGGCATGTCGATCTCATCAAAAAAAACAACGCCGGCGAGAAGTATTTCTCTCCCCGAAGCGAATGGTTTGTCAAACGCCTCATCCGCCTTGCCGACCGCATAGCCGCGGCGGGGATCACGGTGGAAGTGAACACCGGCGGCCTCAACCGCAAGAAAACCTCGGAACTCTACCCGTCTCCGTTTTTTCTCACGCTTTTACGGCAAAGGAACACGCCGGTTGTCATCACATCGGACGCGCACTGCGCGGATCATCTCGACGGCTGCTATCCGCAGGCCGTGGAAGCGCTGCGCGCGGCGGGGTATCCCGAAATTCCGCTTCCATCTTTCCCATGAAAAAGAATCTATGGCAAGCGCATTCATTGACACGCACGCATTACGTATGATAAAATAGCTGACTTGAATTTGATATGAGAGGAAATCATGGCTTCTAAAGAAAAGAAATCGCTCCCCGAAATCGAAGACTCATCAAAAGAGGAGCTTAAACGTCGGTTTAAGGCGCATCCCGCCGTTTTTATAGGAACCATCGTCGTTTTGGTTATCGTCGTTATCGCTTTCGTGTTTGTACCGGCGTTTGTTCCGGGCGCGGGGCTAGGCAGTTCGGTTGATTTGACATTTGGAATGTACGATAAAACGCCCATAACCTATACGCCGGGCGGGTATTTCGCGCAAATACGGGAAAATATCACGAGAAATCAACAGAATGCGGGGCAGGATATCAGCAACCCCTATCTGAATTACCAGATTTGGCGCGCCGCTTTTGAACAAACCGTGGTTCACACCGCGATTTTACAGGAAATGAAGCGCGTAGGGTATTCCATTCCTGATGCTGCGGTGGATCGTGAGGTTGCGAGCCTCCCCCAATTTCAGGACAACGGCAAGTTCTCGGCGATCAAGTACCGGCAGTTGGACAACGCTTCCCGCGCCGCGCTGTGGAGGCAAGTGCAGGAAGAACTCATCCAGGAACGCTATCTCAGCGATATGACAAGTTTGCTGGTTTCTTCCAAAGAAGCGCCTTTCATTAAGGCGATGGCTTCGCCTGAACGGACGTTTGACATGGTGGCTTTTCCGCTGGATACGTATCCAGAGTCTGAAATAAAAGCGTTCGCCTCTTCAAACGCCGCGCTCTTTCAGACGGTTCATCTTTCAAAAATAACCGTAAAGGCGAGCGAATCCGAAGCCAGGCAAGTCTTGGAAAATATTCAAAATGGCGCTGCGACCTTTGAGGAAGCGGCGAGAACCCATTCCGTTGATTCGTCAACGTCCGAAAAGGGCGGGGATATGGGCGTCAAGATGGCGTTTGAGCTTGCTTCGGAAATACCTGGCGCATCTGAACGCGAGGCGGTGATTGCGCTTGCCAAGGGGGGGATCAGCGCCATTATAAAAACGGACGCGGGATGGACATTCTTTAGAGCCGAAGAAGAGCCGCATCCGGCGGATGTCGCCGACGCTGTGGTTGTGCAAAAAATCAAAGCCTACATCATGGACTTTGAGCGCGGGCGCGTGGAAGACTGGTTCATCAAAGAAGCGGACGCCTTTATCGCTGACACTCAAACACAGGATTTTGACACGGTTGTCAGTGAGAGAGGGCTTGAGAAAAAACAGTTTGGTCCTGTTCCCCTGAATTATGGGAGCAACCAGCTTCTTCCGCCGCTTGATTCTTCCATACCGGAGCTTTCAGGAGCGGCTTCAAACGAAAATTTTTGGCAAACCGCTTTTTCTACGCCGCTGAACGCCGTGTCAAAACCCATTGCGGTCGGCGCCAACGTACTGGCGTTGCGTCCGGTTGAAGAAAATCCGGCTGATGAAACAAACGCCGGTTACATTGAGAGCGCCTATTCTTCCTACTGGTTAAGCTATGTTATGGAACAAAAGATAAACAATCATTTTATTACGAGCGACAAGCTGAAAGACGATTTCCTTACCGTATACTTTAAATATTTCAGTTCATCATTTTAGCCGCTTGCGCCGCCGCGTGAGATTGCCGCGACGTGTCCGTGGGGGCGCGTCGCGGCAAAGCCCCTTCTCGTGTCAGGCGGCGTACCGTAGTCTATGCCCTTGATGGCGCCGCGTATATCCGCCGTGAGGCCCGCCTATGATGTTTTTAGCCTCTCTCAGCTTTTTTTGTACAAAAATGTTAAAATTTCTTTGAATATCCTTGAAATCTTTTTTAATATGCGCTAGAATAAATGTCATATGAAAGTCGCTCATAAAAATAGTATAAACCATCT